>NZ_DDKU01000117.1:477-37177 GCF_002339775.1 Thalassolituus sp. UBA2590 | reverse complement strand
AGCTGAACAGTAAGATCATTGGTATTGTTGGCCAGGCGGTTGTCGAAGTTCACGCCTTCAAGGCTGGCATTGCCACTGATCTGGCTTTGTGTGGTCGCCGACGTATCAAAAACAACGGTCAGGGGCGGTGCCTGATTACCGGCAGGGATAATCTGACTGTAGGTACACAGCAGCTCACTGCCGCTGACTGAACAGTTCCAGTCAGTACCTGAGTAACTATCGAGCGTCAGGCCGTCATTCAGTGGGATGCGGATGACACTTCCCTGAGGCGCGTCCAAAGGACCATTGTTTGAGGCGGTGAAGGTGTAGATTGCATCGGCCCCGCGGGATATGCGGGCAGGTGCGCTGGTATCCAGTATGAGGTCGGAGACAGGTTCATTCGGTACACTGATGATTTCTGCGGTAAGAAAAACCAGATCCTGACCGGAAGAGTAGGTGGTTGTTACTGAGGTATTTCCGGGGGTAAGGTACTGCCCGACCTGAAAGTCATCAATATCGACGCCCGGCGAGTTACCTTTGATATTCGAGAACGAATTAAACTGATTATTCGTTGGATTACCTCCATCGGTGAGGCTATTGCCCTCGAATACCAGAGCCTCATTCTGACCATTGAAGCTTTGTGAATTGCTATCGTCGCCTTCCCAGGTGATGTGCGCGTGTTTCGCGCCGAGAGATTGGGCGTTCTGCGAAATAATAAAATTATCGGGGGCTAATGTAATCGACTGCCCACGGAAAGAGCGGAAGCCATCGTAGAGGTTAACCACACGTAGCGGCTCACTGGCATTTTCATAGATAATCAGAAGTGCCCAGCCACCGTATGCGGTCGCGAAATCACAGTAAGGAGTCTGAGCGCGACTGAAACTTACACCACTGACTGTGTATGTGCCCGAGCCGTTGACCAAGCCGGTGACATTAGCGCGCGAACTATAGTAAATGGAATTAAAGCTTTGCCCCTGTTGTCCAGGGATGACGTAAGACTGCTCGTACGTATAGCCCGCAGTAACCTGAGCGCCATTCAACGTAGCCGTGTTGTCGGCGTTACCCGAACCGGACCAGTAAAGGTAGGCAGCCTCGATGTTGCTTCCCGCGGGAAGTGTAATGGAATCGCTTGACGAGGCCAGGGGAGTCTGACATCCATTCGTGCCCTGACGGAAATGGCCACCTAATAACTCATAATTCAGATTGCCCGCGAGGCTGTCCCGCAGAAGGATTTCGCCATTGCTCAGGCTCTGCGAGGCCACCGTAATGGGTGGAGCGGCGATTTGCGTATCGGAAGAACCCGAGCTAACCACTGCTATATTGGAGATTACAGCACCCTGTGGCGCACTGGCCGAGACCGTCGCATCTATAACAATTTCTTCGCTGCCGTTGGCGGCAACCGACATATTATTGATGACCACAACGCCAGTGCCATTAGCCCCCGCCGTCGCTGGCTGGCTGTTGTTAACACTGCCCGCAGGCTGGCGGATAACATTAAAGCCGTTTATGTACTGCGGCATATTGTCGGTGAGCGTCACGTTGTTGGCGTTGAAGCTGCTGTTGTTGATGAGGTCAATGGTGAAACGGAGAGTGTCACCGGGGTAGAGCTGACCACCATTGAGATCGATGACGCTTTTTACAGACGCAGAAAAATCCGCATCCTGAATATCGATGCTGACCGCGTCTGTGTTATCGAACAGGTTGTTGTCAAAATTGACGCCGCTGACTGTGGCTTCCGTCGTGACGCTGCTGGCGGTACTGCCTGAGGTCGACAGCAGCATGGAAAGCGGTGGCGTTGTGGTATTAATGGTCAGAGGTGAGTTATAGGTACATGTCACTTCTGAGGTGTTTGCGGAGCAACTCCAGTTCGTACCTTCGGCACTGACGAAGCTGGTCTCAGAGCCCAGGGGAATGGTGACGACGCTTCCAGCAGGCTCATTACTCGGCCCCTGGTTGGTTACTGATAAGCTGTAGGTAATATCAGAGCCACGGGATACGAGGGTATCGAAGCTCTGAATATCGACCGCCAGATCGCTGACAGCTTCATTCGGGATACTGATGATTTCGGCGCTGAGGAAAACCCTGTCCTGACCAGAGGAATACGTTGTGGTGACGCTGGTCTGGCCTGCCTGCAGGAAATTACCAATCTGATAAACATCAAGGTCTACCCCTGATGTGTTCGAGCTGGTGCTATTGGAGTACGAGTTAAACTGATTGCCCGCGGGATTGCCCGTACCAGTCAGGTTGCTGCCGTTGAAGATCAGAGCTTCGGACACACCGTTGAGTGTCTGAGAGTTCCCTGCGTCACCTTCCCAGGTGATATGGCCGTGGCGACCTTGTTTCAGTGAAGGATTGTCAGAGACGATAAAGTTGCTTGGGGTAAGAGTAATTGAGCTACCCCAGTAATCACGGAAGCCGTCGAACAGGTTGACCACCCGCAGAGGCTCATTGGCATTCTCATACACCACCAATAAAGCCCAGCCGCCATAGACATTGGCGACATCACAGTATGCCTGGTTGGTATCAAAGGTAAGGCCGCTGACGCTGTAAATCCCTGAGCCCGTTATGCGGTTACTGACATCAGCCCGGGCACTGAAATAATTACGGTTCTCTACTACCAGGTCGTAGGAAACACCCGCATTAACGGAAGCACCGTTAAGAGACACTGTATTGTCGGCCTGACCAGAGCCAGACCAATACAAATACGCGGCACGAATGGTACTACCAGCCGGAATCTGTAACGCGGCGCTGGAGGATTGCAGCGCCTGGCATTGGTTGAATGAGCTGCCGTCTCTCAGAGAGGCCCCGGTCAGAGCAAAGGCAATGTTGCCTGCATAGCTTTTATACAGCTCTATCTCTTTCGCATGGGAGAGGGCGCTGAAGAAAAGTAACTGAATCGTGATAACGCAGAAAACCAGAGCGGATATCCATCGGCTCTGGTTATGGTTGGCACAAGACACCCGCCCGCAGATACTAGCAGGTAGAGCCAGATTCAAATGATTACTTCCCCAAGCAATATTATGCGTCACGCACTCGCCGATGACTGCACACCGGTTAAATTGCGTCACAAATCGAAATGTTGCGTAATATTAAGGCCGGTAATGTTACGCGTCAATTAACTGATAAAGTGTTAATTAAATGAGAAATATACGTAAAAACAGTTAGTTGGCGAGCGTCTCTACTACTTAGTGGTAGGTTGAGTGTAATTCTGACGTTTTGAGTTTTATTGTTGTTTGTATGATTCCAATAACAGCTATTAACTCACATTTATCGCGGGAGTGTCGGGATTGGCCACTAAGGAAGACTATTTGTCAGTTGAATGTAAATGGCTGCTGGGGCGTTCAATTCTGCCATCTCTTGCTGGGGTGAACATCTTTACTAACGAGATGTAAAAAGCCCGGCAAATGCCGGGCTCTTGGTTTGCTATCGATCGTTTCAGGAATCAGAAGGCGTATTTAGTGGTGAAGTAAATACGATTCATACTGGCTTCGTCGCCACCTTCACGTTCTACGGTGGCTGTACTGAATTCCGCGCCGTAGGTCAGTTTCGCAACGGGAGAGCGCATGACATTTACGCGAACACTGGATGCGTCTGTAACAGGAGCACTGGTAAAGGTTGCATCATCATCATAGTCTGCGGACAGCATGCCGTAGATCAGACTTGAGCGCCATTCGCTGTTCCAGTGATGGCGATAGGCTACAAAGGCTGCAGTTGTTTCACTGGCTTCGAGGTCGTCGCCTACCAGAGAGACATCCGCGACGGCACCCAAGCCAACGTAACGGCCGACACCGCTACCAGCGGTTGCGCTGAATTTCAGATCGTCTTTGCCGATCATTACTTTACCGGACAGATTGACGCCATAACCGATAGTTGTGGTGTCGTCGTCTTCAAGAGCACCGTCGTAGGTCAGTTGACGCACCAGAGCAGCAGCTACGAGATCAGCGTTGCCCGCTTTGATTTTGTAGCTGGCAGTGATATCCGGAATCATGCCGTTGTCACCGCTATCGCCGGCACCGGTTGTCTGCGGGTTTTCCAGAGCAATCGCGAGGTCGCCCATGGTATAGCGCACCTGAGATTGGCGGATAAATACGGTGGATTCACTTGGGCCAATAAAGTCAGCAGACTCAGGGAGAGCGCCCACATTCATAAAGTTTGACCAGGTCTGACCGACGAGTAAGCCATCGTATTTGATAAAGGCATGGCGCAGGCGTGGACCGTAGGAATTCGAAGCGACCTCGTTACCGCCCGCACCTTCAAAATCCAGCTCGATAAATGTCGTGACGGATTTGTCGTTGCCGACGTCCGTGACAGTTTTGAAGTTGAAACGCGACGTTCGGGCTGTCATATCAAGCTCTGTCGTATCTGGCTCGGTTCCGGGCTGGATGGTAGACGGAACATAAAATTCCCTGCCCAGTCCGTCAGTCACGTTGCCATCGGAATATGAACTCAGCATGGCATCCATTTTAATGAAACCGCCGAAGCTGAACTCGGTGTTAGCAGCATTCACAGCCATGGGTAGTGCTGCGGCCATCAGAATTAAGGGTGTTTTGCGCATGCTTACTCTCCTGATTATTGTTTGAGCAATTTCACTATGGTGCACAAAATCTGTGCAGCGGAATTAGCCAATAGTCGAAGCCACTTAAGTCGAAGGCATATATACGGTCACCAGCAAGTCTGGCCTGAAAGAGAGAACTGCTTTGGGGAATGGGTGCTTTTGTTGTCTCTTGTGACTTAACTGACTAGTCTGTGAGTAAGTAGAAATGAAGACCTGAAGTCTCAGAACGGGGCGGGCAGTTGATTATCCGGGCAAACCATCGCTAGACCATCGTCTAATTCAGGTGTGGCGCAGGATTGCAGACACTGAAACCAATCGGAAGCCGTGACAGGGCCGTGTTTTCACAGGAGAAATAATAATGAGTGATCAGCCAAAGGCGAATGAAAAGATTTACAGCGTGAAACCAGAATACGCCGACAGCGCCTGGATCAACAATGAAAAGTACCTGGAAATGTACCAGCAGTCAGTGGTGAACCCAGAGGGCTTCTGGCGCGATCAGGCTAACGACCGTATCGACTGGATCAAACCTTTCAGTAAAGTCCGCAACGTATCGTTTGATGATCACAACGTGGATATCCGCTGGTTTGAGGACGGTACACTCAACGCGGCTGCCAACTGCCTGGATCGCCACCTGGAAACCCGTGGAGACCAGACCGCTATTATCTGGGAAGGCGACAACCCAGAAGAAGATCGCACTATTACCTATCGCGAACTGCATGACGAAGTATCCCGTTTCGGTAACGCGCTTCGGAGTCAGGGTGTGCGCAAAGGTGACGTCGTATGCATCTACATGCCGATGATTCCCGAAGCGGCCGTCGCCATGTTGGCGTGTGCCCGTATCGGCGCCATTCATTCGGTCGTCTTTGGCGGTTTTTCGCCGGATGCACTGGCAGGGCGTATTGAAGACAGTAATGCCAAAATCGTGATCACCGCAGACGAAGGTGTCCGCGCTGGCCGGGCCGTTGCTCTGAAAGCTAACGTAGACGAAGCCTTAACTCACCCAAGCATTCGTTCACTGGAAAAGGTCATTGTTGTTAAGCGGACCGGAGGTGACATTGCATGGCATGATGCGCGCGATGTCTGGTACGAAGATCTGGTTAAGATTGCCTCTCCAAATTGCCCAGCTGAAGAGATGGGTGCAGAAGATCCGTTATTTATTCTCTATACCTCGGGCTCGACCGGTAAGCCGAAGGGAGTACTGCACACTACAGGCGGTTACATGGTCTGGGCGTCAATTACGCACCAGTATGTATTTGATTATCACGATGGTGATGTGTACTGGTGTACTGCAGACGTAGGCTGGATTACCGGGCATACGTACCTGCTGTATGGTCCGCTCGCTAACGGTGGTATCACCGTAATGATGGAGAGTGTACCGAATTATCCGACCAGCGCACGTATGTCGCAGATCGTTGATAAGCATAAGGTCAATATTCTTTATACCGCTCCGACAGCGATTCGTTCGCTGATGGCTGAAGGTGCCGCGCCAGTAGAGGGAACCAGCCGATCTTCGCTGCGTCTGCTTGGTTCGGTCGGTGAGCCGATCAATCCTGAAGCCTGGGAGTGGTACTACAAAACCATTGGTGACGAGCGTTGCCCGATTGTTGATACCTGGTGGCAGACGGAAACTGGCGGCATCATGATCACGCCATTACCGGGTGCGACCGATATGAAGCCGGGCTCGGCAACCCGTCCGTTCTTTGGGGTTCAACCAGCGCTGGTCGACAACTCGGGCATGATTCTCGAAGGTGCTACCGACGGTAATCTGGTGATGGTTGATAGCTGGCCGGGCCAGTCACGTAGTGTTTATGGTGATCATGAGCGCTTCGTGCAGACATACTTCTCTACTTTCCGCGGTATGTATTTCACCGGTGATGGCGCACGTCGCGATGCCGATGGTTACTACTGGATTACTGGACGGGTCGATGATGTTCTCAATGTATCCGGACACCGCATGGGCACCGCAGAAATTGAAAGTGCGATGGTTGCTCACAGCAAGGTCGCAGAGGCTGCGGTTGTGGGTTATCCGCACGACATTAAAGGGCAGGGCATCTACGTTTACGTAACGTTAAATGCGGGCGAAGAAGCCTCAGACGAGCTGGCAAAAGAGCTGCGTGACTGGGTGCGATCAGAGATCGGGCCGGTGGCGACCCCTGATTTAATTCAGATCACGCCGGGGCTGCCTAAGACTCGCTCAGGTAAGATCATGCGCCGGATTCTTCGCAAGATCGCCGCCAACGAGCATGATGCCTTGGGGGACACTTCCACACTCGCTGATCCAACGGTGGTTGATACTTTGATTGATCAGCGGTTAAATCGCTGAGGTCGGCCTGAAAGGAATACCGGACAAACTGTCCGGTTTTCTGTATCTGGCCCATAATAAAAATAAATCTTTGCCGGAGTTAGCTATGCAACTAGCGCAAAAGATGATTGTTGCAGATGATCATCCTCTGTTCCGTACTGCGTTACAGCAGGCTGTCAGCCAGATAGCACCAGATGCTGAGATCGTTCAGGCTGAGTCCTTGCCGGAGCTTCAGACCGTGGTTGAAGGCCATACAGACACAGATCTGATTCTTCTGGACCTCAATATGCCTGGGGCGCACGGTTATTCGGGTCTGGTATTCCTTCGTTCTCATTACCCTGAGATACCGGTGATGGTTGTGTCTGCCTGTGAAGACCCTGCCGTTATGTGTCAGGCGATTGATCACGAAGCATCGGGGTACATCGCTAAGTCTTCGTCGCTGGAAGAGATCTCTGCTGCTATAGGTGAGGTGCTCAAAGGGGATATTTATCTACCCAAGCAAGCCCGGCAGCATCAGCATGCACCAGACACAGTATCTATGGATCTGGCGCAAAAACTGGCAAGCCTGACGCCCCAGCAGTTCAGGGTGCTGACAATGATGTCGGAAGGTATGTTGAATAAGCAGATCGCCTATGACCTGGAAGTCAGTGAAGCGACGATTAAGGCGCACGTCACGGCAATATTTCGCAAGCTGGGCGTACGCACCCGGACTCAGGCGGTGATTGCTGTACAGACGCTCGACATAGAACGTAATGATCTGGCATCAGATCCGGTTGGTGAGGCCGAGTAAGGCCTCTATGTCTGTCTGCCGTATCAGTGTTTGGCAATGCGGCGCATCAATGCCCTGAGGGATGCCGGTCTTACAGGCTTACCGAGGAATTGATAACCATCCTGTTTCGCTTTTTCAGCCACTTGTGAGCGCGGGTCTGCAGTAATCAGAATGCCCGGAATTTCAATATCACCAAACTTTTCCCGCAGTCGCGACATCACATCCAGCCCCGTAACATCGCCGTCCAGTTGAAAATCAGCCAGCATGATGTCGGGTTTAAATGGGATATCTTCCGCATCAATTTCATTCTGGGCTGCGAAAATGTCGCAGCCCCAGCTTGAGAGCAGGGCTTTCATGCCTTCCAGGACTTCCGGATCATTATCGATACAGAAGGCCTTCAGATGCGCGAAGCTGGCAGCCTGCGGCGTGGTATGAACTGCTATCGCCTCTTCAGCCTGAGCTGCGGTTAAGGGCAGAGTAATAGCGAAACAGGTTCCTGCTCCTGGCTTAGATGTTACCTGAATCGGATGATCCATCCGCTTTGCCATGCGCTCAACAATCGCAAGCCCGAGCCCCAGCCCTTTACTGTCTTGCGGTGTGTTATTGAGACGGCGGAACTCACGGAATATTTCTTCTATTTTATCATCCGGTATTCCAGGGCCTGTATCCCAGACTTCTAACCTGAGGGTGTCACCACGAAAGCGACAGCCAACCAGAATACCGCCACTTTCGGTGTAACGGACAGCGTTACTGATAAAGTTCTGAATGATCCTGCGTAGCCAGTGAGCATCACTTATTACCCAGGCAGTGGTATAGCGGACGGTTAATTTGATACCACGCTCCTGCGCGAGCGCACCGAACTCGTCGCGAAGCGGTTTAAGAATCCTCTCCAACGACACAGGCATAGGTTTCGGTTCCATATTACCGGAGTCAAGCTTGGATATTTCGACAAGATGCGAGAGTACTTCCTCTGCAGATTGCAAAGACCCTTCAAGGTGCTGCAATAGTTCACTTTGTTTTTCTGAAAGAGATTGTTGGGCCAGAGTAGAGGCAAACAACTTAGCCGCATTCAGCGGCTGCATAAGATCATGGCCCGTAGCTGCAAGGAAGCGTGTTTTACTCTGATTGGCTTCAATCAGCTGTGCAGCGAGTTCATCCAGTTCTTCGGAGCGTTTTTCTACCCGACGTTCAAGGCTGATGTTCGCCTCTTTGAGAGCACGCTCCGCTTGCCTGTGAACGGTAATATCTGTAAAGCTCGTTACGAAGCCTCCGTCCGGCATTGGATGGCCTTGCATGGAAACGACGACACCGTTCGGTAGTTGTCGTTCAAACTCGTGCGCGGATCCTGTTCTCAGGAATTGCATGCGGCGTTGCACTTGTTCTTCGACTTCGCCTTCGCCACAGAAGCCACGCATGGCGTTGTAAGCAATGACGCCTTCTATAGCTTTACCTACGTGTATGAAGCCACTGGGGTATTCAAAGAGCTCGGAGTAGCGGTTATTCCAGGCGACGAGCTTGAGGTCGCGGTCAATAACGCTGACACCTTGTCGAATATTTTCCAGCGCTGCCTGGAGTTGTTCCCGACTCATGGCAAAGGCGTTAGATGCTTCGCTGGCGAGAAGAGTAAGATCCTTGAGCTGGATCTGCTCGCCGCCCAATAAAGTAGAAAAAATCAATCGTGCAGAAGATGACCCTACGACAGAGCCGAGCAGCTCTTCAGCATCATGTAAGAGTTCATTTGAAGCGGCGGCATTGTCGTACTGAAGGCCGTGCGTTCCCTGATAAACGTGGAAGAAGCTATCAGATTTTTCCTGACCAAGAATACGTTCCAGAACGACCCTGACATCGTCGACTTTGCAGTCCAGGCTGCTTTTCGGGCGTCGCTCCGGTGCTGCACGCATACTGGTGAACTCGTTCGCCAACATACGCTCTCTTACAGGAGCTGTAGAGACCACAGAAAATACAATATATAGCGTGATGTTAACCATCAGGCTGACAATGACAGCGAAGCTGAAATCGTCCATATCGAAACCTAGCAGGGCGTATGGTATGAGCACATCGACGCTGTCTGCGCCCAGCTGTTGGCTGACAACGGGCCAGAACAGCTGCTGAAACCAGATAAATATGCCACCGAGAATACCCGCAATGGCCCCCTGACGATTACCGCCTTGCCAAAGTAATCCGCCAAACAGCGCGGGCGCGAACTGAGCGATGGCAGCGAACGACAGAAGACCGATCGCTGCCAGAGACTCCAGCCCTCCGGCGAAGCGGTAAAAGACATATGAACTCAACAGAAGCAGACCAATAACAAGACGACGGACTGTCAGAACCAGCTGTTGAACAGATTCCAGCTGCTGTCCGTCACGTTGCTGACGGCGGAAAATAACAGGCAGCACGACTTCATTTGAAATCATGGTGCTGACCGCAATGGTTGCGACAATGATCATACCCGTGGCAGCACTGGCGCCACCGATGAAGGCAAACATGGCTAAAGCGTCTGCCCCCATGGTCAATGGCAGGCTGACAACGTATGAGTCGGGCGAGAAGCCAAGGTCCTTCATAAACAGATGGCCGGAGAGTGCCAGTGGCGCAACAAATAACAACATGAGTGCCAGGTAAAGAGGAAACATCCATCGTGCCGACTGGATGTGGCCTGTGGACTCGTTCTCGATTACTCCTACCTGAAACTGTCGCGGTAAACAAAGAATGGCGATGCCGGCAAGCAAAGTCTGGAGCATAAAGGAGACAGAGATGAAACTGCTGTTAAACAGCGGATGGTTAGGGTCCGTTTCTCGGGCAATACGCACCACATCGCCTGGCGTATCATAAAGTGAATAAATCGCCCAGAGGCCGACCGCCACCATGGCGACGAGCTTTACGACAGATTCAAATGCGACAGCCAGTATCATGCCGGGGTGTTGCTCGCTGGCATCAATATCCCGGGTGCCAAACATGACGACAAAAAGTGCCATCAGCAGAGTGATATAAAAAGCCGTGTCTTGAAATATCAGTTCGGGAATAGGGTGGCTGAACCCTAGCGGCTGGGTCAGTAACTCGTAGGTCGTCGAAATGGCTTTTAATTGCAGCGCGATATACGGAATCACCCCAACAACTGCAACCACTGTGACCAGAATGGCCAGTGAATGGTCTTTACCATATCGGGTGGCAATAAAATCGGCGATAGACGTCAGGCGCTTCTCTTTGGTGATACGGATAATGCGTTCGAGGAGTGGCCATAACAGCAACAGAAATATAATCGGGCCGACATATATCGCCATAAACAGCCAGCCACTGCTGGCGGCCTGACCGACCGCACCGTAAAACGTCCAGGACGTGCAGTAGACTGCGAGTGAAAGGCTGTACACCAGTGGGCGGTTATGGACGGGGTTACCTGAAATCGCACGCTTGTCGCCGTACCAGGCAACTGCGAAGAGAATGGCGATATAAGCTAGTGAAAGAAGCAGTAGATGCCAGTCAGGAATCATACATTTTTCCGGTTATTTTCTTTCAGCCTAACACTATTTTCATCAGATGCATCTTCAATTATTGGGCCAGAACGCAGCGATATGATAGAGCTTTTCACTTCTACTATGGTAGGGCAGAGAAAAGCCAGCTCAGGCGGTAAACTGATAGTCCAGTATTTGCCCGGGACCGGCCAATGCCCTCGCATCTCAACTTCAGTCAAAACTCGAACGCCAAAGAGTATCGTGCGAAGCTTCTGATACATCCAGAGTATCAGCGATTGCGGGTCCGTATCCGGCAGTATCGTGCACGTGTCGCCGTCGTGTTGCTTACCTGTTACCTGAGTTTTCTTTTTGTCTTTGTCTCTTTCCCCCAGGTGCTGTTGCAGCCGGTCAGTGCACAGAATCCGACTCCTTGGCTCATTCCTGCAGCCATCATGCTTATCCTGTTTCAGTTCCTGGTGACTGGCGTTTACGTCAAACAAATGAACACTGTATTTGATGATGAGCTCGAACGGATCAGGCAGGACGTCGAGGTTTAATGCTGATGAGTAATACGGCACTGTATTTTGTCCTGACTGCACTTCCTTTAATGATTCTGATGATCTGGAGTGCTAATCGGATTCGCACCGCCGCTGAATTCTACGCCGCAGGTCGCGAGTATGGCGGTCTGAGGAACGGACTCGCTATTACAGGAGATTATCTGTCAGCAGCATCATTACTGGGCATTACTGGTCTGATACTGTTTTCTGGTTACAGCGGACTTCTCTATGCCGTCGGATTTTTTTCTGGTTGGCCGATTATTCTGATTTTGCTTGCAGATAAGCTGAGAACAATAGGGCACTTCACGCTCGCTGATGTGCTTAAAGACAGGTTTTCTGATCGTCGCGTCGTGCTTGTCGCGACATTGGGTTACTTCCCTGTGGTCGTGATTTATCTCTCTGCTCAGTTTATTGCGATGGCGTGGCTACTTAATTACATTTTCGATGTCGGCTATGAGTTGTTAGTGACGGCATTGACCGCGCTGGCTCTGGTGACGGCTTTAACAGGTCGCATGATATTTTCCTCCCGGGCGCAGATGATAAAAGCGGGGTTGGTCATCACTCTGATGTTGGTGATAACGGCACTGGCTTTTGATCGCGCAAGCTCCAGTCTGTCCGAGTTATTCAGCATTGATGTCTGGAAAGCGACCTCAGTGATTAACGGTGGCGCAGTGAGTAAGGACTCACCTTTAGCCTTATTCAGCCTGGGGATTGCGTTAATTCTTGGCCCAGTCGGGCTCCCTCATGTAATGAGTCGCTTCTTTTCTGTTGCTGATGAACGGCGTGCGCGGATGTCGGTGTTTTACGCCACGGGTATGATCGGTATTTTTTATATTCTGATCATCCTTCTGGGTTTTCTTACCATCAACCTTCTTGATCAGACTGAGACTCCGGTGACCAATGCGGGCAGCAACCTGATATTGGTGCACTTAGCGCAAAGTATCGGTGGCGAGTTTCTCACTGCTGTGCTGGTGGCAATACTTGTTGTCGTTCTGTTTTCAGTGATGACCTCGTTAGTCCTTACAGGCAGTTCGGCTTTTTCACACGATTGGTATGCACGAACCCTTAACAACGCAAATAAAGGCTGGAATGAGCGCCATTTGCATCGGCTAGCTTCGACTGTGACCGTTCTCAGTTCAGCTTTCCTGGCATTATTCTGGCAGACTGAAAATGTCGCTTACCTTGTTGGTCTTGCGTTTGCTTTCTCAGCGAGTGTGAATGTGCCACTGCTACTGGGTGCTTTGTACTGTGATCGGTTAACTTCCGCTGGTGCACTTGCCGGTGGTCTCGCCGGTCTGGCTGCCACTGTGATTGCGGTGGTGTGTGGGCCTTTGGTCTGGGGATATTTTTCCGCAGACGGAGAGCCTCTCTTTGCATGGCGTCACCCGGCACTCTTTGCTTTACTCACGGCGGTTGGCGTTATGTGGCTGGTATCCAGGCGCGGCCGCCAGGCTCAGGATGAAAAAGGGAATGGCCTATGAGCTTACAGATTAATCTTGATCAGCCTCCTTTTAGCTTTCTTGCTGAAAAAGAGCTGGCGTGGCTTAAAAGTCGACTGGACCTTGTTTTTTTTCCTGCTGGTGAAGTGATTCTTGATGTGGGGCAGGCGTCACCGGGTATCTATATTCTGTACAAGGGCGTTGTTGAAGAAACCGGGAACGATGGCCAGGTATTCACGCAATACGGCACTGAAGACATGTTTGATGTACGAGCGGTATTGGAAAGTAGCTGCAAGCACAGATTTACGGCCATAGAGGAAACTCTATGTTACCTCTTAAAAGCAAAAGATTTTATTCAGCTTCTGAATAGCTCAGATGACTTCTCTGTCTATTTCAGAACAGATCTGGGCACACAACAATCTCTGGTGGAGCAGCGCGGCGGAGAGGTTTCCGAATTTATTCTGGCGCAGGTTGATAGCGATACTATGCGCACACCTGTTTACGTCACCGGTCAGACGACTCTGGTTCGGACGGCCCGGATGATGCGAGATGAAAAGCACGACGCGTTATTGGTTCGTGACGGTGATCGTCGTGGAATAGTGACCGGTTCTGATCTGCTGCATGCTGTACTTAATGATTCTCTTCCAAAAGACACACGTGTCGCCGATGTCGCCTGCTTTGACCTGGTCACGGTGGAAGAGGGGGAGTACCTCTTCAATGCGTTGCTTAAAATGACGCAGCATCAGATAGAACGCGTTGTTATTACGAGAAATCAGGAAATTGTCGGCGTCCTTGAACTGATGGATATGCTCAGTACATTTTCGACGCACTCTCATATTGTGGCCATGCGGATTGAACAGGCCCGCTCACTGGAGGATTTGATTGTCGCAGCCGGACGTCTGGAGAATCTTATAGCTAACCTGTCAGGTCAGGGTGTAAAAGTCATGGCAATTATGTCACTGATCACGACGCTAAATCGTCGACTTATCCGAAAAGCTTTCGAGTTACTTGTACCTGAAAAACTGAATTCTCAGGTTTGTCTTCTGGTGCTGGGTAGCGAGGGCCGGGGTGAGCAGATCCTTAAAACAGATCAGGACAATGCCATCATCATTCGTGATGATCATGTCAAAGATGCGCTGATGCCATCGCTGCAGAAGCTTCATCTGGTGTTGCTTGATTTCGGTTATCCGCGTTGCCCGGGCGGGGTCATGTTCATTAACGATGCCTGGATTCACACGGCGGGAGACTGGCGGGCACGTGTTGGTAAATGGCTGAATAACTCATCCCCCGAAGCCATGATGAATATGGCCATACTGATGGATGCTGAACCTGTTGCAGGAAACAAAGAACTCTTTGACGAAGTTCGCAGTGCCTGGCATCAGGAATCATTGAGATCCAGTATTGCCTCCTCCTGGTTTGCCCGACCGGCGTTACAGTTTGAAACACCGCTCACCCTGCTGGGGAATATCCGCGAAGATCATGGTGCTATTGATATTAAAAAAGGAGGAATCTTTCCTCTGGTTCACGGCGTCCGCGCTCTGGCATTCGAGCATGGGCTTTATGAAACGAATACATTTGACCGTATTGATCGCCTCTCGGAGCAGGAAGTGCTGAGCCCGGATGTCGCGCAGGGACTTAAAGACTCTCTTGTACTCTTCCTCAGAATCCGACTGCGTCACCAACTTGAGAAAGCGGAAAAGAACCCCGGGCTGACACAGCAGCTGAAAGTGTCTGAGTTACGCAGTGTTGACCGATCGTTATTACGTCATGGGTTGCATCGAGTGAAGAAGTTCAAACAATGGCTGATCAGCCACTACCATCTGGAGAACCTGTGAGGTTACCTCTTTGGCTTCGTCGTCGACTCCCGGGCTATCGTCCTCCTCCGGAACGTTGGGCGCATATGGAGCTGCCTTACACCGGTGACGATGTTGTTGTGGTCGATTGCGAAACCAGCGAATTCGACAAAAAGAAGGGGCAGTTATTAAGCCTCGCTGCGGTGGTGGTCAGTGGCCGCTCAATCGAGCTATCTTCGGCGCTGGACCTGACCGTTCGTTCTGATGCCATTACCCATCCAGACGCTGTCAGGGTTCACTATCTCAGGCAAGAAGACCGCATACATGGTGTTGCGACCGCAGATGCCATACAGCAGTTCCTCGATTTTGTTGGCAACCGTCCGATCTGTGGTTTCTACATTGAATATGACAGAGCGATCCTGAACCGCCACATCCGGGAACTTTACGGATTTGAATTACCCAATCGGTTTATTGAAGTATCTGAGATCTATGTCCGGCAGAAACGTCGCTATATCCCCGAGGTGAACCTTGATCTCACATTTGAAGGCTTGGCGCGAGATCTGAACGTTCCTGTGATTGATCGCCACACAGCGCTTGGCGATGTGGTATCCACCGCGCTTATGTTTATCAAACTGCAGCGAGACTCTGCTTCCTGATGGCTCGAAAAGAGAGCCTCTGATACCCGCTTTACCCTCGCTCGTTCCAATTCAGACTTTGCGGGAAAGGCATTTCTTGACTACGTTTAATATATAGCGATGGGCAAACCAACGACGAGTCGCGAGTGCGCAGTTCATCGCATTGTAAACCGTTAACTGTCAGCGTATTGACTGTAACTTAGGAGCATGGCGTCGTATGAATGACAAACTGGGGGGCTTTTTCGTTCGGGCACTCGTTCTTTCTTTCTGTCTTCTTTTCGCCTTTCGGCTCTCTGCTCAGGAATATCGGATAAAGATCACAGATATGGCGGGGCAGCCGATGGGAAATGCCGTGGTCTCTGTACGCACTGACAGTCCGACTGAAGTAGCACCGACGATCGCTCTGATGGATCAGGTTGAGCGTAAATTTGCTCCCCGTGTGCTCTCGGTCAATCAAAGCGATCTGGTTTCCTTCCCCAACAGCGATAACATCCGCCATCATGTTTATTCGTTTTCTGCTCCGAAGGTATTCGAAATCAAACTGTACGCAGATGTCCCTGAGGCTCCGATCGAATTCGGTGAGCCGGGCATTGTTGTGCTCGGATGCAATATCCATGATGACATGATCGGCTACATCTATGTGACTCCACCCGAATTTGTATCAGCAGTCACCGACAGTCTTGGGGAGTCCGTTATTGAATCTTCGGGGGATATAACAGAGGTGCGAATCTGGCATGAGCGCTTGTCTGCCGTCGAAACCGACCAGATCACGCTGACAGCACAAGGCCTTCAGAATTATCAGAGTGGTGATTCAGACTACTTGATTGCTATTAACCCTGAGCTCCCTCCTGTCGAGACCAAAGCCAGCTCGCACAATCATGGCGGTTTTGGCAATGGAATGAGAAGGTAATCGGGTGCTCGGTTCAAAAGGTGCGCCATTCAGCCTCAGGGCTCAGTTACTAACGTTTACAGCAGCACTGGTTGTCGTATCTTCCTGTACGGTATTGATACTTGTTTTGTTGAGCAGCGGCAGTGCCATTCGTGAAACGGTCAATCAGGAGATGCGCGAAGGTGTAAAGAGCTTCACAACTGCAATTTACGCAAGGCGACAACAACTGATTAATAATGCGACCTTGTTGGTCTCTGACTTTGGTTTCAAGCAGGCTGTCGCTACTAATGACGCAGAGACGATTCTCAGCATGTTGCAGAACCATGGTGAGCGTGTCAGTTCGGATCTTATGGTCATTGTAAATCTGGATGGTCGGGTCGTTGTATCGACCGAACCTGCACTGACCCGTGGGCAGCGCTTTTCGTATGATCGTGCCATAGGGGAAGTTCGCACCGGAAAAACATTTGCAGACTTTCTGGTCGTTGGCGACGCCATTTATCACATGGCAATAGTGCCCGTACGGGCCCCACGTCTGACCGCGATGGCAGGTATCGGTACCAGAGTGCGCCCGGAAGATATCCGTAAATGGATCGCACAATCGACTATTCACCTGACCTTTACCAACGGGCTTCCCGGTCAACAGGCCAATTGGGTCGTGGAAACGTCTTTGCCAGATCTGAGTTCTGTGGTGGAGGCTATCCGGGCTCCAGAGAACCTGACGAGTCTCGTGCGTTTGCCATTCCAGCGTGTACAGAAGTATTCCAGTCGGGAGGTCGATCTTTCCACTGACGATAGTTCCGTCAGAGTATTTATGACAGAGGATCTGTCGTCGTACTTTAGATCCTACGAATTCATCAGAAATCAGATTCTTGCGATCGCAGTTCTCGTACTCATCATTGCCGTGATCGGTAGTTTTGTTATCAGCCAACGACTGACGAAACCTTTAGTAATCCTTACTGGAAAAGCGCGTGAAATAGCTCGTGGTGTATACAGCGACATGTCTGAGATACCCGTGACGAGTTCGGATGTTGGTAGTCTGACCCGTGCCTTCCGGCGCATGAAAGTTGATCTGGCCGAGCGTGAAGAGCGCATTCTTTATCAGGCTTCTCATGATTCTCTGACGGGCTTACTTAATCGTGACGCCATGATTGAAGCGGTTTCTGGCATTGCTGAGCGTGGAGAGAGCTTCATACTCCTTGGTCTTAACCTGGTTGGCTTCAAAACGATTAACGACACCCTGGGCATGAAGATCGGTGACGAATGTCTGGTGACGGTTGCTAAGCGATTGCAGAAAGTGGCTATGGAGGGAGTTGCCTCCCGTCATTCTGCGGATGAGTTTTCAATGCTCTTGCCGATAACCCAGGACCAGGAAACGACAGCCCAGAGAATTCTTGCCTGTCAGCGCGTACTCAACGAGCTGGCAGCGCCCATGCAAATCGACGATATTAGCCTCACAGTGGAGTATCGAGCAGGGTTTATCGTCTACCCTGATCAGGCAGAGTCCCCGTCTCAGCTCCTCCGTCGCGGCAAGGTTGCGCTGGAGCATGCCATTACGACTGCAACGCCTCTGTACTTCTTTCGTGAGGGGCAGGATAAGGTTCACCTTAAAAAGGTCAAAATTCTTAAATACCTCAAAGAGACACTGCAGAACGACGATGACCAGCTGCAGATGTATTACCAGCCGAAATATAACGTACGTACGGGCGAAGTAGAAAAAGCTGAAGCACTCATTCGCTGGTTCCACCCGGACGAAGGCTTTATTCCCCCGGATATGTTTATTGAGCTAGCGGAACAAACAGGCTTGATTGGCCTGGTCACATCCTGGGTAATTGGTCGTGTTCTGGATGATCAGGCCGACATGAAACGGGCCGGAATATCCCTGCAGCTTTCGATCAACATGTCGGCTCAGGATCTGAGTAACGACAACTTACGTGTACTGATAGATCAGAAGTTGATTGAGAATAATCTGGATGCTGCAGATATCTGTCTGGAAGTCACTGAGCGGGACATGATGACGGAGGTCGATAAGTCTCTGGATCTGTTGAACTACTACCGCAGTCGAGGCTTCAGGTTATCCATTGACGATTATGGTGTTGGGTACTCGGCACTGTCTAAACTCGCGATGATGCCCGTGCACGAACTTAAGATTGATAAGTGCTTTATTCTGAGGCTGGCCAGCCGTGCCGATGATCAGATTATTGTGCGTTCTACGATTTCAATGGCACATGAGCTGGGGCTTTCAGTTATTGCGGAAGGCGTTGAGGATAAAGAGTCGCTCGACTTTCTGGCAAAACTCGGGTGCGACTATATTCAGGGATACTTTATTGCCAAGCCCATGTCTCGAGATGCACTGGGGCAATGGTTGCAGGAATTTAACCCAGAGCGTCTGGTGGAGGAAAAATGAAGAGTAAACTAATTCCATTAACAGCGGTAGCCATATCCACTCTGGCAGTCGCTGATGTAAATGCAGGCTCGCGCCTGATAGCAACATCGGGTGTTACTCAGCTTGAAGGTGGTGCGGGTGGTGGTTTGACGCCCTGGGCAGTGATCAGTGGTTACGCAGATGAAGGTGAGTATTCGGTGGGTGCCTTTCATACATCCACCGATGTTCAGGACTTTCGTCTGAAAGTAAACGGTGTTTCGGCCAGTTACGATAATCGATTTGAAGTCAGTGCTGCTTTACAAAGTTTCGAAATTAAGGGCGTAGCAGGAGACCTTAGGCAGGAAATTTACGGAGCCAAATACCGGATTTATGGTGATGCTATTTATACCGCTCTACCGCAGGTTGCAGCAGGTATTCAGTATAAGCGGCTGCTTGACGGAGATATTGCAGACGCGGTAGGAGCCGAAGATAGCGATTCAGGCATTGATTACTACGTGTCTGCGACCAAAGTTCATCTGGCGGCTGTCGCAGGCTATCACTTTTTATGGAATGCCACATTGCGGGCAACGCAGGCTAACCAGATGGGATTGCTGGGATACGGTGGCGATGATGAATCAGGCTACACATTACAGCCTGAAGTATCAGCTCTGGTGCTGTTGACGGATGACCTGGCCCTAGGGGCTGAATACCGGAAAAAGCCGGATAACCTGAGTGCATTTGACGAAGACAGCTTCAGCGATGTTTTCGTCGCCTGGTTCCCTAATAAAAATGTCAATCTGACTCTGGCGTATGCCGACCTCGGTAGTATTGCCGGTAGCGAAGATCAGGATGGCTTCTATTTTTCGATTTCAAGCTGGTTTAAATAAGGACGTATCATGATTAAAAAGTTGATTTATATTGCTGCCTTGTTTTCAGGCCTGACCTGTTTCAATGTCGCTCAGGCGGATGGTTACTATCAGGAGCTCGGTGGAAAAGAAGGCGTTGAGAAGATTGTTGATAATTTTATTAATGAAATATCTTTCGATCAGAACATCGTGAAGTTTTTCGAAGGCACGGATATCACCCGACTTCGAGAAAAGCTCATTGAGCAGTTCTGTCATGAAAGTGGTGGGCCGTGTGAGTATACCGGTGACTCCATGAAAGATGTCCATGCGGGCATGCAGATTACAAAAGCCGAGTTTAATCGTGTGGTCGAGTTACTGCAGGCTGCCATGGATGATGCAGGAGCGCCTCAGACTGCTCAGAACCGACTGATACGCTCGCTCGCACCCATGCGCCCCGATATCATTCATCAATGAGTTTGTTCCCGATGGTGAAAGAACTGTTTTGTCGCCATCGGGATTTTCTTTACTAAGAATGATTGAAAGACCTATCGAGCCATAGCATAGTAATCGTCCATTTCATCGATGTGAGACGACTCATGGCAACTGTTACTTTGCAAGGCAATCCTTTTTCAACGGCTGGTGAGCTGCCACCAGTAGGTTCAAAAGCGCCTGGTTTTACTCTTGCAGCCGCAGATCTCAGTGATCTGACTCTTGATAGCCTGTCGGGGAAGCGGGTTATTCTGAACGTCTTCCCGTCTGTTGATACGCCTACCTGCGCTACTTCTGTGCGTAAGTTTAATGAGAAAGCCGCGTCTCTGGATAACGTTGTTGTTGTCTGTATCTCTGCTGATCTGCCCTTTGCGATGGCGAGATTCTGTGGCGCCGAGGGCATTGATAACGTACTCGTTGGTTCCACTTTCCGCTCCAGTTTTGGCGATAACTACGGCGTAACCTTCGTTGAAGGGCCGCTGACCGGGCTGCTATCACGCTCTGTTGTGGTTGTTGATACGGATGGCTCTGTGCTGCATATCGAACAAGTGGGTGAAACTGCCGACGAGCCGGATTACGACGCCGCTCTGGCCGTTCTTTGATTTACCAATAAGCTGAAAGCTGGCTGCTTACGAGGGCCGGCTTTTTGTATTTCTGATCTGGTTGATGTCGGATCTTTTACTCCTCAGGTTCAGAGTTAATGAAAAAATTGATCTGGCTCCCCATAGCCTCGATCTTAAGTGCATGTAGCCCATTGGGCCTCGTGAACGGAATTTCGAACGTTTACAACGCAGATCTTCGTAAAGACATCGCTTACGGTGAGCATGAACGCCACAAGCTCGATCTGTACCTTCCTGAGAAAAAAGAACGTCGTCCACCGGAAGAGAAGACACCAGTTATTCTCTTTTTTTATGGCGGCAGCTGGAATAGTGGCTCTCGCAGCGACTACCGCTTTGTCGGCCGGCGACTGGCCAGTGAAGGCTATATTGTCGCCGTTGCTGACTACCGTCTCTATCCGGAAGTGCGTTACCCCGAGTTTCTGTACGACAGCGCCGGAGCCGTGCGTAAGTTATCCGAAATTATCCGCTCCGGGGATCTTCAGGAGTACAATCCTGACCCGAGAATGACGTTGGTTGGCCATAGTGCAGGCGCCTACAATGCGGCCATGATGGCACTTGATAAGACCTGGCTTGGTCGTGAGAATCTCGATCGTTCAGACGTCTTAAATGGCTGGGTAGGCATTGCCGGACCATACGATCTGTATCCGATCAAAATCGAAGAGGTGAGGCCTGTATTCTTTCATCCGGATTATCCGCCAGATTCGAACCCAATTGAGTTTGCTTCCGAGGCTGTTGTTCCTGCGCTGCTTCTGGTTCCTGAAAATGATGACCTGGTTGACCCGCAAAGAAACAGCTTTGCCATGGCAGACAAGCTTCAGGAAGCCGGTAAAGATGTCGCTATTCAGCAACTGGAAGGTACGTCCCACGTGACGATTATCGGTACCATGTCACCACTGTTGTTTTTTAAGGTCAGCAGTGCTGAGCCTGTTATCGAATTTGTCGAAACGCTGCGCTAACAGGCGATTGAAGATCCAAAAAAAAGCCCCGGCACTGCCGGGGCTTTTTTTGTTTAGAACCACTGCTTTAATCAGTGATCCTGAGCGTCTCCTGCACCTTTCGGTACGCGGATGTCCTCAACCATCTGGCGGATATCGT
Source organism: Thalassolituus sp. UBA2590 (assembly GCF_002339775.1). Lineage (NCBI taxonomy): Bacteria > Pseudomonadati > Pseudomonadota > Gammaproteobacteria > Oceanospirillales > Oceanospirillaceae > Thalassolituus > Thalassolituus sp. UBA2590. Next base: position 15,402 of record NZ_DDKU01000117.1, on the reverse strand, counting down.
CAGGCACAGGTGCCGTCATGTTCGATACCACAAACGCCACGACGAAGTTGAGCAAGGCACCCAGTGCACCGAAGGCTTCTGGTGAAACACCAAGGAACCAGTTGTCCGGAGTATTCGCCAGCAGTTCAGTGCCGGGAATAAACAGGAAGCCTTTGTAGCTGAAGATGTAGAGCAGGGTGCTCAACAGACCCGCCAGCATACCGGCAATGGCCCCTTCTTTATTAACCTTGGTTGAGAAGATACCCATCATCAGCACAGGGAAGATGGATGATGCAGCCAGACCAAAGGCGAGTGCGACGACCTGAGCGGCAAATCCTGGTGGGTTGAGACCCAGATACCCGGCAACAAGAATGGCACCGGCCATCGCGATACGCGCTGATAAGAGCTCGCTCTTCTCACTGATGCCTGTCATAAAGGTACGCTTCAGCAGGTCATGAGAGATCGCTGTTGAGATCGCCAGCAGTAGGCCGGCAGCGGTAGACAGTGCAGCGGCAAGACCACCGGCGGCAACCAGTGCAATCACCCAGTCCGGCAGCTTCGCGATTTCAGGGTTGGCCAGTACCATAATGTCACGGTCGACTTTCACCATCTCGTTGCCTTTCCAGCCGTATTCGGCTTCGGCTTTCGCAGCGAATTCCGCATTGCCATCGTTGTAGTACTGAATACGACCATCACCGTTCTTATCTTCAAACTGCAACAGTCCGGTATTTTCCCAGTTCTTAAACCAATCTGGACGTTCCTCGTAGACAAGGTTGCCTTGCGGATCGCCGACTTCACCATGCTGAATGGTATTGGTCAGATTCAGACGTGCCATCGAGCCAACAGCCGGTGCTGTGGTGTACAGAATAGCGATGAACAGCAGAGCCCAACCAGCAGACGTACGGGCATCGCTCACTTTAGGTACAGTGAAGAAACGAATGATGACGTGTGGCAGACCGGCTGTACCCAGCATCAGCGACAGGGTATACATCATCATATTGAAGGTACCGCCTTTCTGGGCCGTGTATTCCGCAAAACCGAGGTCAACCAGCGTCTGGTCGAGTTTCAGCAGAAGCGGTGTCCCGTCAGCCGTGTCACCGATCAGGCCCAGCTGAGGCAGTGGGTTACCGGTCAGGTTCAGTGAGATAAAGACCGCAGGGACGGTATAAGCGAAAATCAGTACGCAGTACTGCGCAATCTGTGTGTAGGTAACACCCTTCATACCACCGAGTACGGCGTAGAAGAATACGATCGCCATACCTGAGTACAGGCCGGTCGCGTAGTCCACGTCGAGGAAGCGGGAGAAGGCCACACCAATACCTTTCATCTGACCGATTACATAGGTCAGCGACGCTACGATCAGACAGATCACAGCAACGATACGGGCGGTGCTTGAATAAAAGCGGTCACCGATAAAGTCAGGCACTGTGAACTTACCGAACTTACGCAGGTAAGGTGCAAGGCAGAGTGCCAGCAGCACATAACCACCGGTCCAGCCCATCAGGAAGATAGAGGCGTCGTAGCCTTTAAAGGCAATCAGACCCGCCATTGAGATAAATGATGCGGCTGACATCCAGTCCGCGGCCGTTGCCATACCGTTGGCGACCGGGTGAATGCCGCGGCCAGCAGCATAATATTCGCCCGTTGTTCCGGCTCGTGCCCAGATGGCAATACCGATATAGAGCGAGAAGGTAAGGCCGACAACAATATAGGTCAGGGTTTGCAGATCCATAACAGGCTCCTCTTATTCGTCGTCATCAACGCCGAACTCACGATCGAGTTCGCGCATTTTTTTGGCGTAAATAAACACAATGGCCAGGAACACATAAATGGACCCCTGTTGTGCGAACCAGAAGCCAAGGCCTACACCACCGACCGGAATCGCATCCAGAACTGGACGCAACAGAATGCCAAACCCGTATGAAACGACTGCCCAAATAACCAGCAGTACGAACATCAGATTCAGGTTTTTTTGCCAATAGGCCTTTTTATCTTCGTCAGACCGGAAAGCCATAACCCACTCCTCGTTTTTATTGGTACTTCACCAAACTAGCCTTGAGGGATGTCGCAGAACAGCTAGACCTTGGTATTAACGCCCGGATTACGGGCATTCACTGGAGTCGACTTTGGGGGAGTGCTAGAGTCAAAGTTGAACAGGATAAAACAAGGTTGAGTTGTGCTAGAAATCGCTGCAATCACACTGGCCACGCTGTTTGCGACGGTCAGTCCGATTGATATTTCCGCTATTTTTGCGGCGTTAACATCTGAATATTCGGATCAGAAACGTAAGAAAACGGCGATCCGGTCTGTTGTGGTTGCGACTATAGTCTTACTCATTTTCGCCATCCTGGGTGAGGCCTTGTTGTCCGTTCTGGGAATTTCGATGGCCTCATTACGTACTGCCGGTGGCATTATTTTGCTGTTGATTGGTATCGAAATGGTGTTTGCGAGGACTTCGGGGGCCAGCAGTACAACCGAACTTGAGGACGAAGAAACACAGGAGCGTCAGGATGTTTCTGTGTTCCCCATGGCATTGCCTCTGATTGCCGGGCCCGGAAGTATGGGGGCCGTTATGCTGATGATGGCCCACGCCAGCGATATTTATCAGCAAGCCACCGTGGTTGTGTGCATTCTGGCCATTATGATTCTGACGTTGATCTGTCTGTTTGCTGCAACTCCGATTACCCGCTTGCTGGGGGTAACCGGAATGCATGTGATTATGCGGGTAATGGGGGTATTACTGTGCGCTCTGGCCGTTCAGTTTATCTTTGACGGCATCATCGAGAGTGGATTGCTGGCGCCGGTCCACCAGGAGTAGCAGTGGCGGCAACAGCAGAAAGTCGATGATCAGTGCAACGGCAATAGTCAGTGCCAGTAAGAGTCCCATCGCCCGGCTTGGCAGGAAGTGTGAAAACTCCATAACGGTGAAACCACCGACCAGAATTGCTGACGTGATTAGTAAGGCGACGCCGACTGTCTGGAAGGCATAACGAATCGCATCCTCGACATTCCGACCCAGAGTCACGCGCGCGTAGTTGTACTTACTCAGAAAATGCACGGTATCGTCGACGACAATCCCCAAAGAGAGGCAGGCAACCACTGAGGTGGCGGTATCGACGTGTCCCACCAGAATACCCCAGAGCCCATAGGCCATCAGAGCAGGGAAAACATTCGGCACCATGCTGATGACGCCAAGACGGAACGAGCGCAGCGCGGCAACCATCAATAACGAAATCAATACCAATGCCAGTGCCGTTCCTTCCAGCATCGACGATACATTACGGTGTGTCAGGTTGGCGAACACCACATCCAGACCCGTTGTCTCGGTAATATTAAGCAGTGGCGCATGTGTCTTTGCCCACTCGACCGCGCGTGCTTCCAGCTCCCGGATACTCGCTGAGTCAGTGCGCTCAAGCGTCGCGCTGAGTCGAGTCGCACTGCGGTCACTGGTCAGCGTGGTATCGAGTCCCAGCCCCATAGGTAATGAAAGCTCATACAGTAAAAGATACTGAGCGGCTGCCTCAGACGACTCTGGTATGCGATACCAGTCTTCGTTGTCTTCATGCAGATTTTTATTCAGGCGTTTTATCGTGTCGCTGAGAGCGCTTACATGGACAACGCCGGGCTGAGCTTCAAGCCAGCGATCGAATGCATCCAGTTGTGTTAAAAACTCAACGTTATTGATGCCGTCTGCTTGTTTTGAGTCGGCGACGAAGTAGAGCGCGTGCAGGCCCTTCAGGGATTCTTCAATGTGATCGACGGCACGGCGTACCTCAAATGATTCGTCGAAAAACTCATGCCAGCGTTCCGTAATGATGTTCCGGTTGGCCATGGTGGCACTTCCTGCGACGACGGCCAGCATCACAACAAATAGTACCTTGTGATGTTTGATCACGCGGTTGGCAAAGGCATCCATCCACACTCTTTGTCCACGAGCCTTATAGCGGGTGGGAGCCGGTAGTAATTGCAATGCCGCCGGTAAAAAAGTGATGGTCAGCGCCCAGGCGACCATTACACCCACAGCAATCATATTGCCCATGTCGCGGTACGGAGGAGAATCGCTGGTATTCAGGGCCAGTACCCCAATCATGGTGGTGATACTGGTAACAAACACGGGTGAGAAATTGATCGTGAGACTGTTCATCAGTGCGTCACGTTTGTTATCACCTTCCCGCAGGTGATAGTAATAAGACACGAGGATGTGGATGGTATCGGCAACCGCGATGGTCATGACCGCGGTCGGGACGAAACCGGTCGGTGGGGTCATGGTGTAGCCCAGCCAGCCAAACAGTCCCAGGGTAATCAGGACCGACATCCCGATAAGCGCCGTTACCAGCACAACCCCAGAAAACGTCCGCAGCATGACCAACATGATAACCAGCATTACTGAGAAGGAGATCACAAGCAGTGAGGTAATGTCCTGACTGATGGCTTCTCCCATGGTTACGTTTGATGCCGCAGAGCCACTCAATTCAATCTGAAATTCAGGGTAGTCCGGACGGACGTGATCCAGAAACTGCCGGGCCGAATGCACCGCTTCCCATGACGCGAGTGCTGAATCACCATCAGGCAGATACAGGGTCAGATTGATACCGGTGACTTCACCATCCTCACTGATGTTTTTAAGCAGCATATCAGGGTGGCTGATGGCTTTTCGTTGCAGGGCTTGAAGGTCGTCAGGAAGTTCATCCATGAGGTAAAAGTTGTCGATAATCAGCTCGTCACCATCGACCTCGGTATTCTGGAAATTCTGCATCGAATCTACGCGTTGTACATGAGGCAAGGTCCACGCACTTTCTGTCAGGAATTCGACCAGCTCGAGCCCGCGTGGTGAAAACAGCGATACATCCTGTGAGGAAACCAGAAAATACAGATTGTCCTGCCGCGTAAACCTGTCCTCCATGGCTTCAAAGGCCTGAAGCTCCGGATTTTCATCGCTGAAATAAGTGCGGAAGTCGCTGGTAAACGTCAGGTTCGCAACACCCGCTCCGAGGCCTGATAAGGTAGTGGCAACAAGAAGAAGCGTGATCAGTGGGTGTTTCAGAATGGTCTCAAAGTAGCGGACTAACATAATCGCACACTGTTTTTCGAGTAGGGCGATGAGGATAACCAGAAATGAATCTCAATCAAGGGTAATTAGTGTCATGCCAAGGTATACTCGGAGCATACAAAGCAAGGGGCAAAAATGTGGATCAGCAGGAGCAAGTCGCGATGATGAACTGGGAGAAGTTGCTTTCACCAGTCCGGTTTGGTGAGCAACAGGGAAGCCTCGCTCTGGAAAGTGGACGTACGCCATTCCATAAAGATTACGACCGGATAATCTTTTCTTCAGCCTTCCGTCGTCTCGACAGAAAAACTCAGGTGCATCCGCTGAGTGAGAATGATCATGTTCATACGCGACTGACACACAGTCTGGAAGTTGGTTGTGTAGGTCGCTCGTTGGGTATCCGCGTAGGGCAGATGCTGGGTAAGCAGTTGCCGGGGCACGTGGACGCCAGTGACGTTGGTGCTATGGTTCAGGCTGCATGCCTCGCGCACGATATCGGCAACCCGCCTTACGGACATACGGGAGAAGACGCTATCCGGCATTTTTTTGTAGATCCTCGTAACGCGCATTTTCTTGAGGGCCTCAGCCCTGACGAAGTTGCTGATCTCCAGACCTATGAGGGTAATGCTCAGGGTTTCCGCATCGTTACTCAGGTGGAGTATCACAGGTTTGAGGGCGGAATGCGTCTGACTTACGGAACGCTTGGCGCTTTTCTCAAGTACCCCTGGACGGTCGACTATGTTGCGCGTGGCGAAGAAAAGAAATTTGGCTGCTTTAATACGGAATTGCCAGTGCTGAAAGAGGTCGCTTCCACTCTTGGGTTGTTGCCGACTGGCAAGAACGCGTGGTGTCGTCATCCATTGGTGTATCTGCTCGAAGCCGCCGACGACATCTGCTACGGCCTGATTGACCTTGAGGACGGTATTGAGCTTGGTTTGCTGCGTTATGAAGAAGTGGAGAATCTGATTCAGCCGCTGCTGAGTGAGCAGTGGGAGGTAATCCTGGATGACCTCGAGAAAGCGGACAACCCTCGTCGTCGCTTGCAGATGTTGCGTGGTCAGGCGATGGAGGCCATGGTCAATGCTGTGGCCAGTGCCTTTATTCGTCAACAGGATGCTTTGCTCAGTGGCACTCTGCAGGGCAGCATTATTGATTATTGCCCGGACGAGGTCCGCAATCTGGTCGGCGGTGCCAAGCAGATGGCGCGGGAGCGAATCTTTAACGACGGTCGAAAGCTTGCGATCGAAGTCGGCTCTTATGCCACGCTGTCCGTGCTGCTGGAAAACTTTCTGGGTGCTGTGCGTGAGAATGTTCAGACGGGCAAGGCGACATTCCGTAACCGGCGCATCATTGAGCTGATGGGACGGTCAGCCCCAGGCGCCGACTGGACATTGTATGAAGCCTACATGCGGGCACTCGACTACATCTCAGGCATGACCGACAACTACGCCGCCGAAATGGCGCGTCAGTTCAGTGGATATCAGCCGGACTGATCCGGCTTATCCAGTGGCTCGAGCCAATCCATCGGGTCACCGCTGTCTTCGTTGGCTGCTTTCTTCGACGGGATTTCAGCACGCTTTTTCTTCTTCAGCTTCTGCTGCCATTCGCTGTTTGCACGGTTTAAGTGTTTGATCAGCAAACGACTTAGCCTTGGGACCAGAGCCTCGGGAAAGTCGTGTCCCATGCCGGTAATGACACGGAGCTTGGCTTTAGATATCAGCGAAGCCGTCTCTATGCCCATGGTGACCGGAATCAGTGGGTCGTCGGCACCATGAATCACTAGCGTACGTGCCTTGATTTTTTGCAACAGGCGCCGGCGGTCACCGGCGTGAGTGATAGCGACGAGCTGGCGCTTAAAGCCAAGAGGGCTAGACGTCCGCTCCCAGCTCGTTTCTGCAAGGCGCTGTATTTCTGCTTCGGACATGGGGTAACCCGGGCTGCCTATTACCTCGCTCATCCGGGTGATGTAACGGAAGTGCTCATCTCTGTTGCGCTGTACGGGCCGCCGGGCGAGTTTAAGCATTACCTGTAGTTGGTTGACGGGGACTTTTGGCGCTGACGCTGACGACATAATGGACGTCAGACTTCGGACCCGTTTGCGTTTCTTCGCCGCCAGAATCTGCGCAATCATACCACCCATCGAGGCGCCGACGAGATGAGCGCTGGGCAGTCCAAGTTCATCCATCAGGGCTACCACATCGCGGGACATATCCTTGAGGGTATAAGGGACGCGTGGCTTACGGTTCAGACGGCGTCCCAGCCACACCCGGATAAGACTCGGGTTACCGTGCTCGTCGAGGGAGGTCGATGCCCCGGTGTCACGGTTGTCGAAACGTATCACGCGAAAGCCAGCATCGACTAAACGCTGACACAATGAGGTTGGCCATACGTGCATCTGCGCTCCCAGTCCCATAATCAGGATGACGGGCGGCGCATCTTCTGGCCCCATGGATTCATAGGCCAGCTCTATACCATCGCGGGTACGTATTCGGGTCATCGGAACAGTTACCTGGCCTGAGAATGCCTCAGACCTTATTCGGGTGGCTATCAATAACACCGCCAGTTAGAATGCCAGACCTAACAGCGGACAGACGCGCCTGCCAATCTGCATCCTCAGCAGTGTTGCATGGGGCGGCCTCTAGTCTAGCGTAAGCCTGCAGCAGGAATATGACACTTTTATGGAACTTGATTTACCCCTGATTCTCATGGTGGCCACGGGCCTGACGGGTCTTGTCGTATTGGTTGATCGACTCTTTCTTCGTCGTAAACGTCAGGAGCGTGTTGATGCGCTGGAACAAAGCGGTGCATCTCAGGAAAATATCCTCGAAGCAACGAAAGAGCCGTTTCTGATTGACCAGTCACGGCAGTTCTTTCCCGTTTTGGCTTTGGTCTTTGTCCTGCGTTCGTTTGCGTTTGAACCCTTTCAGATACCTTCGGGTTCAATGGAACCTGGCCTACAGGTCGGTGATTTTATTCTGGTCAGCAAGTTCAGTTATGGCCTGCGTGTGCCGGGGAACGGGTCTACTATTATTCCTGTAGATCAACCTCAGCGTGGTGACGTTATGGTGTTTTTTCCGCCGGAAGACTCGCGTTACTTCATCAAGCGTGTGATTGGGTTGCCGGGAGATCACATTGTGTATCGTGATCTGAGATTAACGGTGAATGGCGAACCTGTGCCGACAGAAGTATTAGGCGGCAAACCTGCCTACGCACCGACCATGGTGCTCGGTGAAGAGACCATGGACAACGCGACCCCTGTGGTTAAGTGGCTGCCCGGGCGTGATCGGGAGACAGGGCAGGCTGCACTCTGGGGTGGTCCTGAAGGTGAGTGGACGGTTCCTGATGGCCACTACTTTATGATGGGCGATAATCGCGGCAACAGCGGAGACAGCCGTATGTGGGGCTTCGTACCGGAGAAGAACATTGTGGGTAAGGCGGTGGCTGTCTGGATGCACTGGGAATCCTGGACGAGCCTGCCATCGTTCGACCGTGTCAAAGTGATTGAGTAATGGCGAAAAAGAAACCATGCAAGTTCTGCCAGCGGTCGCGCTGGCTTCTTGTGGTCACTATGTTGGCCATGATGCTCGGTGTGGTTTTAGTTAATCATTCGACCTTCGGCGCATAATTGACCGAAATTGAATAAATATTTTCCTCAAGGGGTAGTAATCCTTACGCCCATGAATAGAATGCCCGCAGTTGGTGAGCAAAGATGCTTACCGGCACAGGGTTGGCCAGCAGAGCCCTGTTTTTTCAGAATCAGACCATAGGTCCCATGACGCAGTTATGAATCTGACGAGACATATCAAAGGCAAAACACTCGGTCTGGTAGACCGATTCCTTCCGGTTAAGCCGATCGAGCGACCTGCAGAAGAACAGACTCTGCTGAATCGCGAATCCCGCAGAATGCACCTTTACTATTCCAGGCAGTGCCCATCGTCGATATCGGTTAAGCGCTATTTAGAGAGAGCCGGGCTGCATCCAGTGACCAAAGAAGTCGAACGCGCTGATGCCTATCGCAATGAATTGGTGAAAGGCGGCGGTGAGAGCCGGGTTCCCTGTCTGAGAATATGTACCCGAAGTGGCGATCGTTGGATATACAGCCCTGAAGCCATTATTAACTACCTCGAAAAACGTCTGGGAAAACTGGGTACATGTCAGTCCCCGAAGGCGCCTCTATAAGTAAATGATCAATTGTTCAGTTAACGCAATCTGTTAAGTGTTGTGGTCTGGTACCGCAATTGTGTGAAACTGTTACACCCGCCTGAAAAAGTGGCCTGACACGTCTAGAGTTAAAGCGAAGACGTTTTTACCGGGCCTTCTCAATGATTCGAATCATTTTCCTCAGTCTGTTCCTCACTGGGTGGCAGCTGGGGCATGCTCAGACTCCGCCTGCTCTGGAGTGGGCGGATCTGCACTTGCTGAACGGCGATAGCCACAGGGTTATGCTGTTAGGCTCTCGTTCCGCGCCTTACATGATGCTTGAGGACGGGCGTTATCTTGTCGAACAGCAGGGTATTTATTATCTTGCGCGTCTGCAGAACAATCGTTACGCCACAAGTACAGGGGAAGAATTCGGCCGGTCAGCATCCTATCAGGAGCCTGAGGAGAAGGAAGCACGCCAGGCGAGCAGTACTGTCAGCGCTCAAGCCAATCCTCCTGTGCGAACGCCATACCGCTACGAGGGAGGTGCCTTCGAACAGCCGCTGGTTGTTATTCGTGTGGCTTTTTCGGATCAGGGTTTTGAATACAGTGATGCTGAGATATCGGCACGAATTTTCGGTTCCAGCGACAGCGTTTCATCGTATTTCTTTGAAGGATCAGGGCAGCAGTTCCGCATAGTGCCTGCGAGTGAGTCAGACGGTACCAGCGGCGATGGCATAGTTCGTATGACACTCAGTAGCGCACACCCTGACTTCGGTTCTTCCTACGGAACACAAAGCCGTAATCTGGTCACGTCGGCGGTCCAGGCATTGGGCGGCAAAATTAATCTCAGCTCGTATGATCGTAACGGTGATTCCTGGCTGGATCCATCGGAGCTGGGTGTCATTGTACTTGCGGCCGGTTTCGAGCAGGCGTACGCGAGTTCGGCTACAACCCATCCTAGAGTCTGGGCCCACAAGTCTTCGGTGCCTGCAGTAAACACCGGCGGTGTCTGGATTTCTGAATACACCATGTTTGGCGAGCAGCACGAGCAACATATGGCGACGATTGGTCTGATGGCTCATGAACTCGGTCACCTGCTGTTTGATCTGCCTGACCTATACGAGAGCATCGGCCTCGGAGAGTCGATCGGTCGCTGGGGATTGATGAGCTTCGGTATCTGGAACTCTGGCGGTGGCAAAGCAGGAGATAAGCCGGCGCACCTGATAGGTTGGTCACGAGAGTTTCTGGGGTTTACTGACAGTGTGTCGGATACGGGGGGGATTTTCCTCAATTCAGCCAGTGACGGTGGTGAAGTGCTGCGTATTGATCTTGATGAGTATCGTCATGGCAAGCGCCTGATGGTCGAGAACCGAACTCGTCAGGGCTTTGACAGTGGCTTGCCTTCACCAGGTTTGATGATTACAGAGATAGATGATTGGCGAGGGTTCGGGTCATTGTCCAGCCTGACTGCGCGACACTCCCAACGTCTGGTGACCGCCGAAACCACGCATACCGGCTCGAATATAGTGACCGACAGTAGCGGCATCATGATAGAAAGCGCCTCTTCTGTAACTCTGGCTGATGGCAGGGTGACTTTGACGGCCGTCGCCTCAGGCGATCGTGCTCAGTTGAACGTGCAGTCCAGTATCAAACCAAAAGGCTTTGCTATTGGCTATGACGAACTTCCGGCGAACGCAACCTGGGGTGCCTATGGTGGTGACGGTTATGCGCTGGTAACTGTGCCTGTGAGTAGTGATGTACTGAGTATTGATGGCATCGACTTTTACGCTCATGGTTCTGGTACCGTTGAATTCGGCCTCTACACCAGCGCTTCGCGGTATTCGGGTGAAGGACGTCTGGTGGAGAAGACGAGCAGTGTCCAGGAGGGCTGGAATCGTCTGCTGTTTGATTCTCCGCCTGAAATTCCGGTCGATACTATTTACCTTCAGATCATTAGTGAGCCTTCGGGTCAACATGCCCCCTTCCTGGTTGATATTCAGGGGACTCCCAGTGGAAAAACCAAAGTCAAAGAAAGGCTGGATTATGCCTTCGCGGACGCTAGCTTTGACCTGAGCGTGAAGCTGCTCGTCAGTAGCAGCGATCAGCCAATTGAGCGCGCCCCTGCGACGGCCAGTTCTTCCTCGTCTTCGTCATCTGGTGGCGGTGGCTCAATGGGCTTGTTGTGTCTGGTACTTAGTATCGGGCTGCTGAGAAGACGACCTGTTCGGTGATACACTGCCTCTTTTTCAGAGGCTTTTTCGTGCGAAACTATCTGGCCTGGTCCGTATGGATAGGTATCGGGCTTATATCCGTTATTGTCTTTGGTGCTGGTGTCTCAGCCACTGAACACCTGCGTTTTGACCGTGTAGCGATTGAAGCGGGAGAGTGGTGGCGACTGCTTTCTGCTCACTTTGTGCATCTTTCTTCCGGTCATCTCTTCCTCAATCTCGCGGCACTCGCCCTCGCTGCTTATGTCACTTCACCCTCGGCATCACTGCGTCTGCAGCTTCTCGCGTGGGGTTGGCTGTGTCTGGTGACTGGTGTCGGCTTATTTATCTTTGCTGACGACCTTTACTACTACGTTGGCCTCTCCGGTGCTCTTCACGGTGCTATGTTGGTCGCGATTGCTCCATCGCCGTATTATTCACCGAAAGTTCGCCTGATTGTCGTTCTGGTTATTGTTGTCAAAGTGATCTGGGAACAGACTGGCTTCTACGATGACATGGCAAACTCAGAGATGGTGGGTGGAAGAACCGAAGCAAGGTCGCATATGTTTGGTGCAATTGCAGGCCTTGTTTGGATTGCAGTATCACAGAGTTGGAAATACTATGAGCGAAGAAAATCCCTGGAAAACTAAGTCCGTTACTACGGCTTACGAAAATCCCTGGATTAAGGTAGAGCATCATGACGTGCTCAATCCTGCAGGCAACCCCGGCATCTATGGGACCGTCAGTTTTAAAAACAGAGCGGTCGGTGTTGTACCCATCGCTGATAACGGGGATACCTGGCTGGTGGGGCAATACCGGTTTCCTCTGCAGGAATATCATTGGGAGATCCCGATGGGCGGCGCTCCTAAGGGAGAGTCCGCCGAGGATTGCGCACTCAGAGAGCTTCGTGAAGAAAGTGGACTCATTGCAGAGTCACTTACGCCAATCGGGCGAGTGCACTTAAGTAACTGCATCACAGATGAAGAAGGTCTGCTGTTTGTCGCACGCGGGCTCACCGAAGGGCCGAGTGACACGGAAGAAACCGAAGTGCTGACGGTGCGACGCCTGCCGTTTGAGGAGGCGTTTCAGATGGCACAGGATGGTCGTATCACGGATGTGCTGTCAGTGCTGGCTCTTACGCGCATCCGTCTGGCTGGAATCGCCTGATCGCGACGAATGATCAGGCGGTACAACTCACTGATAAGGGACCGTCGCCAACCCTTTATCAGTGGACGAGTGCGACTTTCTGGCGGAATCTCTGTCGATATTGAGCCGGTGACATATTCATCTCTTTGATGAATATCCGGTCCAGAGTTCTGCGTCCTGAGAGACCGATATTGAGAGCAATCTGCTCAATTGGATCTTCCGAGTCGGTCAGCATCTTCTTCGCCATTTCCAGGCGAACCTGAGTAACGATCTGTTTCAGCGAGGTATCCTCGCGGTGCAGGTGTCGGTTCAGAGTCCGGGCGCTGATATGAAAGTATCCCGCTACTTCCTGTTGGTTGGCGTTCAGACGAACCTTCTCTTGCAACAGGGCTTTGCGAATGCGGTCAGCCAGGGAGCCGGACCGGGCCAGTTTACGGTATTGCTCTTCGACTTCCCGTTTCATCATATTAAGGATGTGCGGGTTGGTGTTATGTAGCCCCTCATCCAGTGCCCCTGCAGAAAGCAGGATAGCGCACTCTCCGGAGTTGTAATTCAGCTTCGCATTCCATAACTGCGCCTGAGCCTGCTGATATTGGGTTGCAGGATAGGGCAGGTTAATGCCAAGCAAATTCAGTCGATTACCGCACAGTTGACGCATCCAGTTGAGCAGAACACTGAGCATCAGCTCAGAGCGGTGGCGCTGATCAGACATGTACGCAGACTCGCCGACAGGCAGCTTCACCTTGATGGTGCCCTCGCGGGTACGCGTGACATTGATTTCGAGGAGATCGCTCAGCAGGGGAGCAAACTTCTCCATATAGTAGAGTGCTTCGCGCAGAGTATTGCTGCATAGAAACAGATTCTGTAACTGACAACTGCTCTGAGTATTAAACTTATGTGGGGGGTGAACGCACAGTGCTTCATTACCTGACTGACGAATCAGTTTTGCAATGACGTGATCTGCATCCTCTACCGGAATCCGGCAGTCATTATCTTTGAGCTGTTTAACGACGCGCTGTATATCAGCATCCTGCTCGGCCAGCTGATCAATCGACCGGATACCTGAGTTCTCGATCACCGGGCGGATTAACGCTGCTGAGACGTAACCTTTATCCATGTTCATACGCTGGTAACTATTATTGGGATTGTTGTTATTCAACGTCTGCTTAGCCGGACTTTCCTGGTCCCACAGCAGACAACCATTGCATGGTATACCGGGTGACAAAATTTGTCACCTGTTACCTCGAGTAGCACTTTATTGGCTTAGAGGTATAAACCGGCCCATATGACACCAAAAGAAACCCTTAGTTCCCTAAGGGTAATCGAATATCATAGACAAGTTACGCCAATCTATTGGTCAGAATTCGTACTGAAGGCCGAGGCTGTATAAAAAGAAGCTGGTGGGCTCAATATAAAAACTGTCGAGCGAGGTGGACTCAATCTCCGCGCGAACATTCAGACCTGCCCAGGGATTCCACAGAAGACCGGCACCAGTAATCAGTTCGACACCGGATGTCTCGTTTTTACCTGCGTCTTCCTTAACGCCATAAGTACCGTCGCCGTAGTAAGTAATACGGGTTTTCTCTACGTCGGCAATCCAGGCACTGGCTCCGCCCTTAATAAAGAAGTCGAGAGTTTCGGTGTACTCGAAGTTATAGCGCAGATTCACCAGGATACTACGTGCCTGATAACTTTCGGGGCCAGTGTAGATGGTTTCGCCTGGCACGCCGTTATCGTTACTGTTGCGATCTACATCGCCCTGACTTGCACCACTCAGAAGAGGCGCAATGGTTGGGTCGTCTTCAAACAGAATGGGTGACGGATCTTTGTAGGACATTTCACCAAAGTCCATCAGGCCGAATTCCAGAGACAGATTTTCAGTAATGTTGGGGCCGAAAACGATTTTGGCTGCGAAATCTGTTTCGTCGATGTCACTGGTCTGGATGTAAGACCCTGTCATCCCCAGAAATCCCCCATAGCTTTCTGATTCAGCAGCACTGGCTGTAACACCAGATATTGCCAGAGTGAGCGCTGTCAGTGTGGCAGAGATACGCATGATGTATATCCATTCTTGTTATTGTTGGGCCATCTTTCCACGGAAACTGATTCAGGTTTCAGTAGTCGGCAGTACACCGCATAATAACAATGATGTGATTAACTTACAGTCCCCAGAGCGCATTATTTAACCTGTTTTGAAGATTGCCTTCCGAAGTTGATATTTAATAATGAGAAAGTGCATCTGGATGGTTTTCATTCTCGTTTTTTTGCGATAGGTTGTTATCAATTGTTTTTTTATAACTGATTGAAATATGACAGTTCGAGACACTGGCGCAGGGGCAGCGCCGGAAATAAGAGTTGAAAATGATATTGTGGTGCACGATCTTGCGGGTCACCATATCTATT
>NZ_DDKU01000117.1:0-195 GCF_002339775.1 Thalassolituus sp. UBA2590 | reverse complement strand
AAATGATATTGTGGTGCACGATCTGACGGGCATCAGTCACTTGAGTCTCGAATTAATGCGCACTCTCTACAAGCAGCGCGTGCACAGGGCCGGCATGTCACCCAAGCTGGTCGCTATCATTGCTTCAGATGTTCTTACTGTTGATTTCGAAGTTCAGATATACGCATCAAACCCCTTAGTACAAGCCTCTACCAG
>NZ_DDKU01000106.1:0-5655 GCF_002339775.1 Thalassolituus sp. UBA2590 | reverse complement strand
TCGCTATTAGTCAGGCAAGCTGACTGAATAGCTCCCACAAACACTTTGACTCTGGGTGGGAGCGAATCAGCCGGAGGCTATTCGCGAAGAATTAATCCTTGTTGTTACCATTCAGCGCATCAAACTGCTGTTTAACGTAATCCAGCGTTGTGTTCAGCGTCTGAATCAAAGAGTCGTTATACAGGAATTTGGCCTTCAGACGCGCTTCCTGAGCATCCATACGGGCCTCAAGATCCGCGCGATCTTCTTCAACCGTGGTAATGTCCTGATCAAGCGCCGACAATTTATTCGTAATCGTACCGCTGCTGTTATCAAGAAAGTTCAGCAGGATATCTTTGAGCTGATCACCAAAGCCGGTAATGTAAGTAACATCTCCCCGGTATCCGATATCTCCCCCGGTGACCTTCAAACGGATCCCAGATGCGTCATCAATCTCACCGTTGGCATCCTTACCGCGCTCACCATCACCTACACCACGAACAAAACCGAACAAGTCTGCTGCGTCATTCGGCAGGTCTTTGATTTCCACCGACGAATCGGCACCGGTACGGTTGGAGATGATACCGAATTTATTAAAGGCAAAAGAGGATGTGTCATCTGTGTATTCCACCTTCACAGAAACACCTTCCGCTTTGAGCGTTTCGTTGTCATTGATCGCCGTCTGCATTGCCGATGCCAACGCTGAACCGCTGATATAAGTGGCTGGGAAATTCAGTTGAATCTCTGCCTCAACACCATCGACTTCGATCGTAAAGCTGCTGTTGTCTGCATCGAGAACCACGGGTGTATCGAAACCAGCAGACTCACCACCAATATAAAAGCCCGGGGACGCCTTCACGTTACCATCAACGGCTCGTAAAAACTGCCCGTTGCCCGACGCCTCTACACCGTTGATTTTACCCGCAACGTCCTGACCTTTCGGAATATCCTGGCTGTACAGGCTCACATCCTGCAAACCGAGGAATGCAATGGCGTCGGCATCCAGTTCAGTAAATCCAACACGGGTACCTTCACCACCGATCTGAATATTGAATGACCCAAGGTCACTTTCCGGGTCGTATTCATAACTGACGGCAGGATCAAGATCGTAGCCAAACTCGCGACCACTGCTCATGCCAAATCCGTCGTATCCGTTGGTACTGGTTTCAGCCGACAAGCCTAACGAGGTTGCTGCCGTCCCCCCGAGATTACTTACCTCAACACTCGCTGCAGAACCAAAAGTTGCCGAGGTTTTAACGCCCTCTTTCGAATTCGTCTCAAAATATAATTGGCCAGAACCATCGACGGCAGCTGTTACATCACCCGCCTGATATTCACCAGAAGCAATGAGCGCCTCATCCAGCGCACTCTGAATGGCAACGAGATTCGACTGACTGTCATTGCTACCAGAGGTACCATCACCAGTGACGTCAACATTGATGGCCGTACCGCCCACGGTGAGTGTAAAGCTTGCATTCTGCCCCGGTGCCGAGAAATCAAAACCAGTCGAGATATCACCAAACGCTGATGTCTGAGCACCACGCCCGTCACTGACGACTTCGATAAACTCCTCATGCCCGGTCGCTACTGTGCTGAGTTTCAGACCGGTGCCGTCCAGGGATGCAGTCACTACGCCTGCACCATAGGCAGCATCAAGCGCTGCTTGCACGTCAGCAACATTGTCACCGGAATCGGTATTAACAAGAATGTCCTGCTCTACGCCCGACACATTGAGACGGAACCCAGCGTTTGTTGTGCTGAAGTCGATATTGGCACTGATGTCACGCGAACCGGTCGCTGTCTCGCCGCCGCGTACAACGCCAGCAAAATTAGGATCTGTGCTTAAAGTGGCGCCCAACTGGTTCTGTATTTCCGTCGCCAGGTCAGCACCGGTCAGATACGTCCCCGCGGGAATAGAAACAAAGCCATCAGAATCGATGCCATCCACCTGCACTTTAAAATTAACCGCAGCCTGGAAATCAAGGCCGGGATCTTTACCATTGGTCTGAGCGCCCTGCGTCGCATCAAGGCCGAGCTGAGTATCAGTAACCGATGCGCCAACAGACGCAATTTCAATTGAGCTTGCCGCACCGACCGATGTCGTTTCGAACTTCAGATAACCATTGTTATCGAACGTGGCCAGCACCTGACCATTGAGAGCAGTCGAATCAATCGCCGTCTGAATCGCCTGCAAAGTATCATTGCGATCACCGAAGGTGCCGTCACCATTCAGGTCCTGTCCCTGAGCATTCTGATCGACGGTGACAGCGATCGGGCCGGAGCCATCCACATCAAGGCTGAAAGTCGCATTATTTGCCTGAAAGTTAATACCGGTTTCGGGATTGAGAAAGCGGCTTCCCGCGTCGGTCGTCGCGCCCCGCCCTGCAAACGCCGCCGCATTTAAGGTCGTCAGTTCTCCACCTTCGTAAGTACCGCTACCCAGCGCACTGAAGCCAAGGGTGTTAGCAGTATTGCCACTCACCGACTTAATATAAACCTGAGAATCAGCCCCATACTTATTCGACGTGATAGAAAAGTTATTACTGCTGGTATTGAAATCCACCGATACCGAGTGACCAAACTGAACCAGGGTGTCGTTACTGTTGATCTGCAACGCCAGCTCTGCCGCCAGATCATCGCCCGAGGTGTAATCACCATGCGTCAGATTTACGGTCGCATCTTTGCCATTCACATTAATCGTAAATGTATCGTTACTGCTGTCGACAGTGACAGGAGACGCAAAATCCAGCAGGCCAAGAGATGCTGATGTGTATTTTGCCTGCGTCGCCAGTTGCGTTATTTCAACACCATAACTGCCCGCTTTGGTATTGATGGAGTCGTTCACGTAGGTGATCTGGCTATCGCTGGTTATACCGGACTTCGCCAGAATACCAACGATAGATGAACGCTCTTCATTGATGGCTTTACGGAATACCGATGGGTCGTACTCAAGTAGATAATCGTTATTACGATTCGTATTTACACCCAGCTCTGTCAGCGAGCGATATTCACCATTCAGCCCTGCAATAGGCTCAGAAATCAGCGATCGGATCTGGCTTTGCATGGTCCGAATGGTCGAATCTCCCAACAGTAAGCCTGCTTGCTGACTGTCTGAATCGTAGGATGACAGGTCGTCAACAAACTGCTTCAGATTGTTGTAGGCATCAACAAAGCCCTGAATGTTTTCGCTCAGCGTATCGGTATCTGGTGTCACACCAATGCTTACCTGAGTACCGACATCGGCACTTTTCAGGTTAATGGTCACGCCTTTAATCACCTCATCAACACTGTTGCTTTCTCGGGTGATCGTAAGGCCGTTCACTCTGAGCTGCGCATTTTCGCCGCGGCTTGTCTGTTCAAGATTATCAGGACCAGCCTGAAGCTCATTAAACGCCATCGACGCCAGGCCATTGGTCAGTAGGTTACCGCCCTCGTCGCGTGCTTCAATCCGCATGGCGTTGCTGGAACCCGTATCGTCGCTCGTCATCAGCAGACGGTAACCACTGCCATCGTTAATGATTGAGGCTGAGACGCCCATATTAGCGTTATTGATCGCATCACGAATACCGCTCAGGGTGCGATTAGATTCGTCAATCGTGATGGTACGGGTCGGCCGATCGGTATTCACGTCCTGACCAGTAATGTCGCCCGTGACGGCATCATAATTGTTGGTACCAAAGCTGAAAGTCAGCTCGCCGGTACCCACAATTTCGTCAAAACTATTAAATGTGCCTGTCGCCAGTGAATGCGACTTTGCCGTATTCAAAACCTCGACACTGTAATTACCTGGATCGGCAGTCGTTGAGGTAGTAACGGTCAGAATATCTTCGTTGCTGGAAGTAGCGAGTGTCGCACCGGCCGCACTCGGCGATGCGAGGTTGTTAACAGACGACTGCATGGTCGACATCAGAGATTTGATTTCGCCATATGCAGTGATTTTGGCCTCGATCAGTTCCTGACGGCGATCAAGACGGAGTTCACTGACTTCCCTCTCAGCGCCAATGATCTGCTCGACGAGGTCGGTAGTCAGTACACCTGAGCCCAGACCTAACGATTCTATCGATGCCATACAATCCTCTCACTGCTGATTTGCAGCCATAAAAAAACCCACACTTACCTTATCGGCCAGTGCGGGTCTCTTTTTAGAGCGGTTTACTTAACCGTTACACTTGCGCACTGAACAATAAAGATGGCTCTTCATCATTCAATTTCTGCGCCAGCTCCAGGGCCAGCTCACTGGGGATCTGACGAATCAGTTCCGCAGATGATTTATCATAGACGCTGATAACCGTCTTACCGCTGTTTTCATCCAGTTTGAAGTCCAGAGTCCGTTCTGTCTGTTGCACGTATTCATTGATACGGGAAACAGCGTCACGCACTTTGTCTGAACTCACTTCTGCCCGGGCTTCGGCACCCTGCGGCAATTCCTTGCCGCTGGTAGCGCTGATATCAGCGCTGACGTTAACCTTAGCAGACTGACCCTGGGTGACGCTGACAGTGGACGCCGCAGCGGACTTATCCATCATGTTATTTCTCAGCTCGTTCATAATTCACCTCTATGGTATCTGAATCAGTATCTGAGTCAGTAAAAGTGGGCTGGTCAACCAGCCCATCTTACCCTTTACCTTATCCCAGCAGAGACAGAACCTGCTGACCAGCTGCGTTGGCCTGAGCCAGTACCGAGATACCAGCCTGCTGCAGTACCTGAGTACGTGACAGCTCCGCGGTTTCGGCCGCAAAGTCGGCATCCTGAATCCGTGAGTTCGCAGCATTCAGGTTCTCAGAGGTCACCTGCAGGTTGCTCACTGTAGATTCGAGACGGTTCTGAATCGCACCAAGGTCGGCTCGCTGGCTCGCCACCTGACCGATTGCGTTGTCGATCGCGGTGATTGCAGCCTGAGCACCTTCGAAGGTCGAGATGTCGATGTCAGCAAGGAACTGACCGTCTTCACCACCACCGTAAGTACCCGTTTCCAGACCAATCGCATCCAGTTCAGCGTTACCGTTAGCACCACCTTCCAGGGTGAACTCTTTCGCAGAGCTCAGCTTCACTGTGCCGTAGGTAGTCTCGTACGTTGCTGCCTCAGAAGAGGTCGCCGCACCAGATACACTTTCTGCACCGAAGGTCGCTTCACCGATACCATCTACTTTAGCGTCCAGCCCCATTACTGCACCAATAGAGGCGTTGGCACCAGACTTATCATCAATCGCGATAGAGACGTTACGGCCATCTGCAGCAGTCAGCGTCAGAGAAACACCGTTGTCGACCGCAGTAACACCTGTTTTACCCGCGTTCTGGTTAATCAGGTTCAGAGCGTCCGTACGTGCACGGTCTGAGTCAAGGTTGCCGCCGCCATCGGTCTGTAGGGTCACTGTGCCGACTTCAACACCATTGACATAGATACCAGCCTGGTCACCTTCTTCGAACTGAGACAGGTCGATGCTCTTGCCGTCGCCCCCCACAACCTCAGTTGCGTTCACTTCAGCAGATACACCGGTCTCATCGGCTACTTCGTTGATCGCAGCGGCGATCGCGATAGCAGACTGAGACTTCTCAGAGGACAGGATACGTGCACCGTCAGAGGATACGGTTGCAGATGCCTTGTCGGCATTCACATCCGCTGCACCGATGGTTACACCGTTGATCAGCAAGTCACCGTCTTCCAGACCGTTTAC
>NZ_DDKU01000162.1:15640-16444 GCF_002339775.1 Thalassolituus sp. UBA2590 | reverse complement strand
GTGTAAGATCACCAAGTGATTCGTGAGGTCGTTCCTCATTGTATTCCATCACCTAACCGGACATCCACATCAATCCATGATCTGCGCAATTCAAGGGGGCAGAGTCATTGATTTTTATGTTGGTACTTGATTTCGGTCTGCTTGGCATCAACTAAACCCGGTTGTTACGCGTTTTGATGTAGCGTATCTTTCGATACGCTGCATTCGGCGTCGATGGCCGACTCTTTAAATGGATATTTATTACAGGATGTTGTGTTGTGACTATATCTCTCACAAAATATCAAACGATTACTTATGAAATCGACAAAATTCCTGCGCTAACAGGGATTGGTATCATTCTTAATACAAATCAGGGTTCTTCGACTATTCGGGAAAACAATTCGTGTCTGGCTGCCGGAGATTACCTTGTTATCGACCTCGACGCAGAGGTTGCTTCTCAATATGACTGGGGCGACATTGGCCAGGAAGCCGGGCTGGCAGCTATCAACTGTTCGGCGGCGGTGATTGCTGCCTTGGTTACGTTTGGTTCTACCGCTGCGACCCCTGTGACTGGTGGTACTAGTCTAGCGTTAACCAGCATTGGGTATGCTGCGACGGTGGCAACTGGTGCATCCTGCGCTGTTTCAGCCGTTCGTACCTATAACGCAATTACAGACCCAAAAACTAACGAGATTTACGATAGTATTCCTGCTTATCAAACGACTATGAAGGTCTTGGACGGAGTTTCATTGTTAGGGGTTGGGGCATCGGCTATTGCTATGACAAAGGTGATGAAAATAATGGGCAGAGCAGGTATCACTCTGG
>NZ_DDKU01000162.1:0-15375 GCF_002339775.1 Thalassolituus sp. UBA2590 | reverse complement strand
AGGTTTCTAGAGCATTCAAGAATAATATGTTTTGGAAATGGTGGGCAGAGCAGGTATCACTCTGGAGGCTGCAAAGGCAGGCAGTGCAAGCCGACCTGCAAGGACGAGACTTGCGAGAGAAGTACTTAAATATGAGAACCCTGCCATGACTAACAGGCAGGTAAAAGAATATTTCAAGCTGGGAATGGGCCCCAAGCGAGTGACAACTAAAGCACTTACTGAAAACACCATTTTGTCTTTGAGGGATTCTCTGGCAGCCGGGTTGTCATTTCTTTCGAGTTCTCTCGATGGGCACGTGAAAAATGCCGCGATCTATATAGTTAGGCTGGAGAATTAAAGTGCTTGGTAGTGTTACTTTTGTTGTACTGGCGCTGACTATTACCCTGAGCTTGCTAGGCGTGACGTCATTATTAGACATACCGCCTTTGTTGTCAGGTTTGGTGGTACCAATATTGAATAGCGCTATTGCATTATTTTTTGGACTGGCAGCATTCAGAGGAAAGGCTTGGTCGATACAGTTAACTGTGCCATTGGCTGCCTTAGCTTTATCGCATCTGGTTAAATTCGATCTGGCACATATTGCAATATTTCTGGTTAATATCGGACTTGCGGCCTTGTCTTTCTATTTGATGCGGCGCTGTATCGCAGTGCATCGGTCGAAACACTGCGGGGATTCAAGGGGTCAGAGTCGTTGATTCTTACCCAATAAGCCGCCTACGCCTGCCTTTACGGCTCAAACACCTAACCGGACATCCACGTCAATCCACGATCTGACAACGCCTGTTTTGCTGCTCACCTGCGTTAAAAAAACACTCCCGGCTCAAATAACAACCCATACTGAGCCGCAAAACTTGCCTTTCCGGCTCATATAACCAAAAATAATGAGCCGCAAATCTGAAATTTGCGGCTCACGGCACTACACATTGCGTATCACGGTCACCCGGACAGCCCATGAACTACATCTGGCAACACAAGCACTGGCCTCAGTTCAGCTACGACAGCAGCAAGCTGTCGGCGCTTGCCTACCAGTACGCCAAGCAAGCCTCCCAGCTGTCCGGCCGCTTGTCGCAGACGGATGACGGGGACTCTATCGCCGCTCAGCTGGATCTGATGGTGGATGAGGCGATCAATACCAGCCTGATTGAGGGTGAGAACCTGAATCCGGCCAGTGTGCGCTCTTCATTGCAGAACTATCTGAACCTGACCCCTACTCCCATCAACGTCGCTGATGTTAAGGCAGAGGGCATGGCTGCGTTGCTTGTGGATGTGCGCAAACACTTCAATGAGCCCCTAAACAAAGAGATGCTGTTCAACTGGCACCGTATGGTGCTCGCTGGCTTTGAAGACAATATCCTCCACAGCGACCTGACCGTCGGCCAATGGCGAGACAGCCCTGAACCGATGCAGATCGTCTCTGGGCCGGTTGGCTATGAGCGTGTGCATTACGAGGCACCGGCTGCTCAGAACGTTGATGCTTTAATGGCTAAGTTTCTGAACTGGTTTAATCAAAACGAAAACCAGCAAGTACCCGGCGTGATCCGCGCTGGGATCGCTCATCTGTGGTTTGAGGTTGTCCACCCGTTTGATGACGGTAATGGCCGTATCGGTCGCGCCATCATCGAATACGCACTGGCGCAGGACCTGGGCATGCCAGTCGTGCTCAGTATGTCGACGCATATCGAAAAGAACAAAAAGGAATACTATCGCCAGCTGAATACCGCCAGTTGCTGTGACGGGTCGGAACTCGAAGACCCTGCCGTACTTGATATCACTGCGTGGCTCTGCTGGTTTATCGAAACCCTGATCGCAGCACAACAACAAGCGGCAGAAAAAGTAGCGACCATATTTGAGAAAACCGCGTTCTGGCAACGACACAAGACGACTGAGTTATCAGAGCGGCAGAAGACTGTGTTAAACAAGGTATTCAAAGCCGGGAAGGATGGCTTTCCGAATGGCATCAGTGCGCAAAAGTACGCGGCTCTTGGCAAATGCTCTAAGGCCACCGCAACCCGCGATCTGGGCGATTTACTCGCCAAGAACTGCGTGCGGTCAGAAGGAGCTGGCCGCGGGCTGCGATATTTTATTGCTCTGGCACCCGCGACCTGACACTCAGTGTGCTGGTGTACACGCTCGAAATTCGCAAGGTTGTATACAATCCCGCCCAAACAACCGCTGTTTACCTTGATTTAGCCCCTTTAACCATTAAAATTGCGGACAATCTACAAACATCAGCTCATCCTGCTAGGTATCCAGCATGACTTCATTTGACCCATCCAGCTCAATCAAGACGCTGCCAGGCACGTCTCATCGTTATCACAGCCTGCCAGACACTGCCGAACGCTTTGGCATCAATCTGGATGAACTGCCCTTCTCTCTGCGCCCTATCCTTGAGGGTATCGCCCGTAATGTGGGTAAAAACGGTATCACGGTTGAGCAGCTGCAGGCGCTGGGTAACTGGCCTTCGCATCAGGGGCAAGAGCCGGTAGAGATTCCGTTTACTGCGGGTCGTGTGATCATGCACGATCTGAGTGGTACGCCTGCCATCGTCGACTTCGCGGCGATGCGCTCTGCGGTTGAGCGCATGGGTCTGAACCCTTCCATTATTGAGCCTCTGGTGCGTGCTGATCTGGTGATCGACCACACGGTGACCATGGATAACACCGGTAGCCCGGCGTCGCTGCGTATTAACAGTGAGCTTGAAGCTGCCCGTAACACTGAGCGTTATGCCTTCCTTAAATGGGGTGCGCAGGCGTTTAACACGATTCGTATTATTCCGCCTCAGACAGGCATCGTGCATCAGGTGAACCTGGAGTATCTGGCGCAGGGCTACTTACAGCAAGACGATTTGATGATCCCGGATACCCTGATCGGTATGGACAGCCACACGCCTATGGCTAACGCGCTGGGTATTGTTGGCTGGGGTGTCGGTGGTATTGAAGCTGGCGCGTCTATGCTTGGCCAGCCGATGGAAATGCTTGCCCCTGAGGTTATTGGCGTTGAGCTGACTGGCGCTCTGAAAGAAGGCGTGACCGCCACCGACCTGGTACTGACCATTACCGAAATGCTGCGCAAATACCCACGCGGTGTAGTAGGCAAGTTCGTTGAATACGTGGGTGAAGGCAGCGCGAACCTGTCTCTGCCAGACCGTGCGACCATCGCTAACATGTCGCCTGAATACGGCGCGACTATGGGATTCTTCCCGTTTGATGAAATCGCCGCCGATTATATGAAGGCGACCGGTCGCGATGGCGACCTGCCGCTGGCGTATTACCAGGCGCAGAATATGGCGTGGAAAGCGGGCCAGAAACTGCCACGCTACACCGACCTGCTGCATCTGGATCTGTCGACCGTTGAACCGTCTGTTGCTGGGCCAAAACGCCCGCAAGACCGTCTGCCGCTGGGCGACATCGGTATGGTATTCCAGCAGGCTGCTACTTCTGGCGATCGTACCCCTGAAGAAGTGAAAGTGACGCCGGTTAAGGCCGACGAAAACGGTATCTTCCAGTCTCTGCCAGAGCGCACCTTAAAAGACGGCGACATCGTGATTGCTGCGATTACCGCCTGTACTAACACCTCTAACCCGGGTCTGCTGATTGCCGCTGGCCTGCTGGCGAAGAAAGCTAACCAGCTGGGCCTGACAGTGCCAGACGGCGTTAAGACCTCAATGGCTCCTGGTTCACCAGTTGCGACTGACTTCTTAACCAAGGCTGGGTTGCAGGAGCATCTGGATGCGCTGGGCTTTAACACCGCAGGCTACGGCTGTACTACCTGTGTGGGTAACTCTGGCCCGCTGGCGCCGAGCATTGAAACAGCACTGCGCGACCATGACATTATTGTGTCTTCTGTGTTGTCGGGTAACCGTAACTTCGAAGGCCGTGTGCACCCGGATGTCGACACTAACTTCCTGATGTCGCCACCGCTGGTCATTGCCATGGCGATTGCGGGTAATGTGAATATCGACGTAACCAAAGAACCGCTGGGCAAAGATGCTCAGGGTAATGATGTATTCCTGAAGGATATCTGGCCAAGCAATGCGGAAATCACGCAGACCATGCACGAGTGCATGGACCCGACTGCCTTCCGCGAAACCTATGAAAACTCCATGGGTGGCCCGGAAACCTGGCAGAAGCTGGAGTCACCGACTGGCCCTGTGTATCAGTGGGATGAGAAGTCGAGCTACATTCAGGAAATCTCATTCTTCGATGGCTTCGCACTCGAAACTCCAGCCGATTCACTGAACAATATCAGCGACGCACGTATGCTGGTGATGTGCGATGACAACACCACCACCGACCACATCTCACCTGTGAGCCGTATCCGCCCTGACTCTCCTCCGGGCGAGTACCTGATGTCGATCGGTGTCGATGCTAACGACCTGACCTCTCTGGGTGCGCGTCGTGGTAACCACCATGTGATGCTGCGCAGTATCTTCGGCAACGTTAAAGCCCGAAACCTGATGCTGCCGGGCACTACGGGCGCGGTAACTAACTACTACAACGCCAATGGCGACGCTGAAAAGATGTCGATCTACGATGCGGCTTCCCGTTACCAGCAGGAAGGTACGCCTTCTGTGGTATTCGGCGGTAAGCTGTACGGTACAGGGTCTTCCCGTGACTGGGCGGCGAAAGGCCCGGCTCTGCTGGGTGTGAAAGCCATTATCGCGGAGAGCTTTGAGCGTATTCACAAATCCAACCTGGTGGGCATGGGCGTACTGCCACTGCAACTGCCAGAAGGCGTGACGCTGGGTTCTCTGAACCTGGATGGCTCTGAGACCTTCGATCTAGCGGGTATTGATGCTCTGCAGCCACGTGGTTCTGTGACGCTGACCATTAAGCGCAAAGACGGTTCGACCGAACAGCACACGTTGGTGTCTCGTGTGGATACCTCGTCTGAGCTTGAGCAGATCCGCCACAAAGGCATTCTGCCGATGGTGTTGCGAGATATTATTGCAGCTAATAGCTGATCTGACGTTTGAGCTAACACATAAAAAACCCGGCAATTGCCGGGTTTTTTATGTTTGCTCGTTCTATGTCGTCAAACGACTCAGAACATGAAAGCAAGACCTGCTGAAGCAAAATCAACATCTGCTTTTACGTTATCTTCGTCAAAATCAGCGCGTTCATATTCAAGGCGCAGGTTCAGATTATCCAGCAGCGCGATGGATGTACCAACACCGTAGAACATGGCTGTACCTTCACGCTCATCGCTGTAGCCCAGTGGACCTTTTACATCAGCATCCCACCAGAACTGACCACCTTTAACAAATACACGAGTGTGATCGCCAGCAGGAAGACCCAGCATCAGTGACGCCGTTAAACCGCTTGGGTCAAACTGGAAGCTGCCTTCTTTATATTCACCCAGATTCAGGTACTGACCCTCAATACCCACGTAATCGTTCAGCCACACACCGGCAAAGCCTTTCCAGCTTGTGCGGTCGTCGTCAAATTCGTCTGCATCACCCAGCTCTTCGACTTCTTCGCCACCGATAGAGAGGTTTTCCAGTTTGCTGTAACTGATCGAACCACCGACGAATGCATCTGCATCATATTCGCCTTCTGCCATTGCTGGTGTGCCATACATTGCAGCGGTAAGAAGTGCAGTCGTTGCTGGGATAGTTAGCTTTTTCATATTTGACTCCTTGCCTCACGAACGAGGTCATTAAACATGTGAAAGTGTGAGGCTTGGGAGGAAAGTTCGTTCACTGAAACAACGCAACGGATTGTTTCAGGAACTTTATGCATTTTGACTTCGGGTCAGGCTGGGCCTATGCTCAGCGGCTGTTTTCACTTTTAAAATAAGAAAAATATGCGCCTAAAAAATTATTTCGTCCTTGGATCTGCACTGCTTTTTTCGGGTTTTTCTGCGGCCGATGTCTGTCAGATTGAAGTCCCGTCGACTGAAAATTATTCAGAAGCAGCGTATTTTTACCCCTGTGATGCAGACACCCCTCTACCTGCCATTACGCTGACGGGTGGTTATTCAAATACCTATCACAAACTGCAATGGATGGCCGAGGCGATTGCCAATTCAGGGTATGTAGTTCTGGCGATGACCCCGACAGATAAATACGGAAAAGTTGAGCAATGGCGTGATGCGCACCTCAGAGGTCAGAAAACGCTGGTCGCCACCACTAAAGAAGAAGGCTCCCCAGTAAAGAGCCTGATTGATACCAATCTTCGTGGAATCGCCGGGTTTTCGATGGGCGGTGGCGGCACCCTACTCGCAGGGAGCATTCTGAAAGATGACGTTAAAGCCCTCGCCGCGTTTGCGCCGTTTCTGCTGAAAGAACAACGAAACGTATCCCCTACCGCTCCGACTATGATCCTGGCTGGCGCTAAGGACTTGCTGGTAACGAATGAATCCATCGAGGAAATATACCAACACGTAGAAGCATCCACGGATCAGCGTTTTGTTGCTGTGTATGAGAATGGCCGTCATCAGCAGTGGTACCGACCCGAGATCACCACAAACCGTGACAGCTACATCGAGTTGACGCTCGCCTGGCTGGATTACCATCTGAAAGAAAGCAGTTCAGCGGCAAAGGTATTGAGCGAAGCAGAAAGGCAATCACCTGAACGTTTCACCCGGATCAGCCATAAATTATGAGCCGAAATCGGCTTTGCGTACCATAAATGGACACCAATAGGACATTTCGTTCCACCTGTGAACGTTTGTAAAATTAGTGCGTGAAAGGCTCAATCAGCTTGTTACCCTGTGCTCACTAAGAATAAAAACAACACAGGTGAATATATGTCTGTTTCATTCAAGTCCACGCCTCGCTTTCTTCCACTCGCTGCGTCTGTCGCTCTGGCAGGCTGCTTTGGTGGTGGAGATCCAGATCCGGCCCCAGAAGGTCAGGCTCTGACTAACCCAGGTGATTATGAGATCTGCTCTTACGAGGACAACCTTGAAAACAGCCGTTACGCGTCTGCCCGGATGACCTACCCATGTGATCTGAGCGCAGGTCCATTCCCAGCCACAACTCTGACTGGCGGTTTTACCAATTCAAAAGAGCAGATGGAGTGGTTGTCTGAGCACCTGACCAGCCACGGCTACGTTGTTCTGACCATGACTCCAAACAACCGTTATGGCCAGCCACCGGTATGGCGCAGTGCTCAGATTGGTGGCTTTGCCGAGCTTGAAGACGAGAACAACCGTGCTGGCAGCCCGCTGCAAGGCAAGATCAACCTGGATAAACGTAACATCATGGGCTTCTCCATGGGCGGTGGCGGCGTATTGCTGGCAGCGGCAGACATGGGTGAAGATCCAGCCAGCGTCATCGCACTTGCACCTTGGTTAGGCGATAACAACGTCAACTATAACGGCATCAAAGTACCAACCATGATGCTGGGTAGTGAAGAAGATGAACTCGCTTACTACACCGAAGACTTCTACGCGCAGCTGCCAAGCAATATTGAACGTGGCCTGGCCATGTTTGCCGGTGCTAGTCACTACGACTGGTTCGGTTCTGGCAACCAGGACGAGAAGGCAGAATTCCGTACACTCGTGACTGCTTTCCTGGAAGTTCAGCTGAAAGACGACGACTCAGCCTACAGCTACTTTGAAGGCGCTGAGCACGACGAACACGTAGCAGACGGCTGGTTCTCAGCGTTTGACTACCAGAAGTAACGCACACTTCGACCCTTCTAAGCCCGCTTAACGCGGGCTTTTTTGTGCCCCAGAAACACCGACCATTCAAATATGGCCATAGTTAGGACTCCTGCGTCCAAATAGCTTTTCATGGCCACATATGACGAGCCTGCCCAGTCCAGATTGATATTCTGGAGTCGTTCCTTACAAAAATAACTAAAGGTAAACGACATGTCTGTATCTCTGAAAAGCGCATTCCGCGCCCTTCCTCTCACGGCATCAATTGCGCTCGCTGGCTGCTTTGGCGGCGGTGATCCTGATCCTTCACCAGAAGGCCAGGCTCTGGGTGTGCCGGGAGACTTCGAGATCTGCTCATATGAAGCAAATCTCGAGAATGACGGCTACGCGTCAGCGCGTATGACCTACCCATGTGACCTCAGTGGCGGACCAATCCCTGCGACCACACTGACCGGCGGCTTCACTAATACAAAAGAACAAATGGAGTGGCTGGCTGAACACCTGTCATCACACGGCTATGCCGTTCTCACCATGACCCCTAACAACACCCTGGGTGTTCCACCAGGCTGGCGCGACGCTCAGTTCGGCGGCTTCGCTGAATTTGAAGACGAGAACTCACGCTCAGGCAGCCCACTGCAAGGCAAAATCGACCTCACTAAACGTAACCTGATGGGCTTCTCCATGGGTGGCGGCGGCGTAATCCTCGCAGCTGAAGAGATGGTCGACCAGCACACCAGCGCGATTGCACTGGCTCCTTGGTTAGGTGCTTACAGTGTTGATTTCGAAGCGATCGAGTCTCCTATCCTGATGCTGGGCAGTGAGTTCGACGAACTGGCCTACGCGACTGAACGCTACTATTCTGAGCTTTCACCTAATACAGAGCGCGGTCTTGCTATGTATGCAGGCGGTAGCCACTTCCACTGGTTTGGTAACGGCGAAACGGAATATAAGAAGAAATTCCGTACGCTGGTTACGGCCTTTCTGGAAATTCAGCTGAAGGGTGATACCAGCGCTTACAGCTACTTTGACGGTGCTGAGCACGAAGAGCACGTTGAAGAAGGCTGGTTCTCAGCGTACGACTACCAGAAGTAAGTCGACATTACGTGAACACAAAGAAGCCCGCTAAAACGCGGGCTTCTTTGTAATTTGGCCTGACGTCAAACTGGTGGTATTTTCGGTACACCAAATTTCCGCACGACAGGATGTTTTAATGTCTGATCAACAGACGCCCAACGGCACACCCGATCCTCGTGATCACTCGCAGTTCAGCCTTCTTAAGAGCCGACGCTTTGCGCCCTTCTTCTTTACTCAGTTTCTAGGCGCCTTCAACGATAACGTCTACAAAAACTCGCTGATGGCGATGATCACCTTCGGTCTGCTTTCCAGCACGATGGACCTGAGCCTGATGAACAACCTAGGGGCGATGCTGTTTATTCTTCCCTTTTTCTTATTCTCGGCACTGGCTGGTCAGATTTCTGATAAATACGAAAAATCCTACCTGATACGACGTATCAAGTTACTTGAGATCGTCATTATGGTGCTCGGCGCCTGTGCTTTTTACTTCAGTGCCACCGCGGGGTTGATGTGTCTGCTCTTTCTTATGGGGACACAGTCCGCGTTTTTTGGGCCAGTAAAATACAGCATCATTCCTCAGCATCTGGATAACCACGAACTCGTTGGTGGTAACGCTCTGGTTGAGATGGGGACTTTCCTTGCCATTCTGACCGGTACGCTGATCGCCAGTGTAATCGCCACCCGAGAAGACGGAGTGATATGGGTCAGCGCTGTGATTATCAGTGTGTCTTGCCTTGGGTATCTGGTCAGCCGCCAGATTCCTTCTGCACCGGCCGCTAATCCGGCACAGAAAGTTCGCTTTAACCCGATTACCGAAACCTGGCGCACGCTGGGTTACGCCCGCCAGACAAAAAGTATCTTTCTGGCTGTTCTCGCTATCTCCTGGTTCTGGTTTCTGGGTGCTGCCTATCTGACCCAGATCTATGGCTTCGCCAAAGATTTTCTGGGCGGGGACCAAAGTGTCGTCATGGTTTTATTGGCGACCTTCTCTATTGGTATCGCATTGGGCTCGCTGCTGTGTGAACGCCTGTCAGGACATAAAGTAGAACTCGGCCTCGTACCTCTGGGTTCGATTGGTTTGACCATCTTTGGTATCGACTTATTCCTGCAGGACTTACCCGCCGTTGGTACCGAACTGATTAACGCCGGGGAGTTTTTAAGCTCACCGTGGAACCTGCGTATCGTCTTTGATTTTCTGATGATCGGTGTCTTTGGTGGTTTCTACATCGTTCCTCTGTACGCTATGGTTCAGGCACGCTCTGAACCTCAGCACCGATCTCAGGTGATCGCCGCAATCAACATTATGAATGCTCTGTTTATGGTCGCGTCAGCCATTACAGGGATTATTGTTCTGGGCGTACTAGACCTCTCAATACCACAGTTCTTTATGATCCTCGCGATCCTGAATGCGCTGGTTTCTATCTATATTTATCGCACAATCCCAGAATTTGCGATGCGCTTTATCATCTGGGTGCTTACGCACACCATGTACCGGGTAAATCACATAAACCTGCATAAAATTCCGGATGAAGGCGCCTGTGTGCTCGTGTGCAACCATGTGTCATTCGTGGATGCGCTGTTAATTGGAGGAGCATGCCGCCGCCCTGTTCGCTTCGTTACCTTTAAGCCCATCTACAACATGCCGGTACTGAACTTCATCTTCCGCACGGCAAAAGCGATCCCGATCGACAGTAAAAAAGCCGACCCTGAAGGCTATGAAAAAGCATTCGAGAGAATCGCTGAAGAGCTTCGAGCTGGCGAAGTGGTCTGTATTTTCCCGGAAGGAAAGCTCACTACAACCGGTGAAATAGACGAGTTTAAAAATGGCATCAGCCGGATACTCGATGAAACGCCGGTCCCAGTCATACCAATGGCACTGCGCGGACTGTGGGGCAGCTTCTTCAGCCACAAAGACCGCCCTGCTCTGACACAATTACCGAAACGGTTCTGGTCGAAGATCGATATGGTTGTCGGAGATACCGTGCAAGCAGAAGACGCTAGCCCAGGCTACTTAAAAGAGAAAGTCGCTGAATTACGAGGCGATCGACTGTAACCGATCTGCAAAAGAAAACGGGCGCCGACTCGATGAGTGGGCGCCCGTCTTTAAAGAGGAAATAACAAACCCGGCAGATTATTCCGCTGGTTTTGCTTTCTCACGCAGTTTGATGTGCAGGTCACGCAGTTGCGTGTTGCTCACTTCACCCGGTGCCTGTGTCATTACACACGCAGCCGACTGAGTTTTCGGGAAGGCAATCACTTCACGGATGCTGGTCGCGCCAGTCAACAGCATGATCAGACGATCCAGACCAAATGCCAGACCACCGTGTGGTGGCGCACCGAACTTCAGCGCGTCGAGCAGGAAGCCGAATTTCTCGCGCTGCTCTTCTTCAGAAATACCCAGTACACGGAATACCGTTTCCTGCATCGCTTCGTCGTGGATACGGATAGAACCGCCACCCAGTTCGCAGCCGTTCAGTACCATGTCATAGGCACGTGACAGTGCTTCCAATGGGGCCTTTTCCAGTTCTTCTGGCGAGCAGCTTGGTGCGGTGAATGGGTGGTGCAGCGCAGTCATTGAACCGTCGTCGTTCTCTTCGAACATTGGGAAATCAACAACCCACAGAGCAGCCCACTCTTTGGTGTACATGTTGAGGTCTTCACCCAGCTTGCAACGCAGTGCGCCAAGGGCTTCGTTCACGACCTTAGTTTTGTCTGCACCGAAGAACACGATGTCGCCGTTCTTAGCGTCCAGCTTCTCCATGATCTTCATGGTGTTGTCGTCACCAATGAACTTGATGATCGGAGACTGAAGACCTTCTACGCCTTTCTCGATTTCGTTGACCTTGATCCAGGCCAGACCTTTCGCACCGTAAATACCAACGAACTTGGTGTATTCGTCGATCTGCTTACGAGACAGCTCAGCACCACCTGGTACTTTCAACGCTGCAACGCGGCACTTAGGATCTTTCGCAGGCGCTGCGAATACTTTGAAGTCGATGTCCTGCAGGAATTCTTCAACATCAACCAGCTCCATTGGGATTCGCAGGTCAGGCTTGTCAGAACCGTACTTGTTCATCGCTTCGGAGAACGGCATGCGTGGGAAGTCACCCAGGTCGACGCTCAGCTCTTTGGCGAAGATGTCTTTGATCATGCCCTGAACCATACCCATGATTTCGTCTTCATTGATGAAAGACGCTTCAATATCGATCTGGGTGAATTCTGGCTGACGGTCGGCACGCAGGTCTTCGTCACGGAAGCACTTAGCGATCTGATAGTAACGGTCGAAACCAGACACCATCAGCAGCTGCTTGAACAGCTGTGGCGACTGCGGCAATGCGAAGAACGAACCTTCGTGAGTACGGCTAGGTACCAGGTAGTCACGCGCACCTTCTGGGGTTGCACGAGTCAGAATTGGCGTTTCGATATCGAGGAAGCCATTGTCTTCCAGGAAACGACGGGCCGCAGAGGTTACTTTAGAGCGGAAGCGCAGCTTGTCCTGCATTTCAGGGCGACGCATATCCATGTAACGGTACTTCAGGCGAACGTCTTCACCCACGTCGGTGTAACCGTCGAGTGGGAATGGAGGCGTCGCTGCCTTGTTCAGTACGTTGATCTCTTTACCCAGCACTTCGATCATGCCGGTTTTCATGTTCTCGTTGGTGGTGCCTTCAGGGCGGCCACGAACACGACCGGTAATCTGAACAACGAACTCAGAGCGAACACTGTCAGCGGTGTTAAATGCTTCAACGGTATCTGGGTCGAAAACGACCTGAACCAGACCTTCACGGTCACGTACGTCGAGGAAGATGACGCCACCGTGGTCACGGCGACGATGTACCCAACCGCAGAAGGTTACGGTCTGATCAATCAGTGTTTCGTTGATATCACCACAGTAATGTGTGCGCATCGTTCGGTCCTAAGTCAGTCTGGGAGGCCGCTGAACGCCCTTCCCTGTCATCGAAATCCGCCTGGCGCGGTAGATTTCCGCCGGCAAGTCAGTAAAAGCCGCGCATTATAGCGGATCTGGACAGCCGCGTTAACCGTTTGGGAGGGGTCGTAAGGGTACTATTTCACTGTTCCATGACACTTTCACACCTTGAGATAGCATGGGCACACAGTAAGCTTTGCAGCCATACAGAAATAACAATCAACAGAAGGTATTCGAGCTATGCAGTCTTATTCAGAGAAAGTCGTTGTTGTCACCGGCGCAGCGTCCGGCATCGGCCGCGCACTCGCTCAACAGCTCAGCATGCAGGGCGCTAATCTCGCTCTGTCGGACGTTAACATGGAAGCTCTGGAAGAGACCGCATCTATCCTGCGTGGTACTGGCAAAGTCACCCTGCAGAAACTCGACGTTGCAGATCGTGGTGCATGGGAAGCCTATGCAGAGCAGGTAAAAGCGGACCATGGTCAGGTCGATATGATCATTAACAACGCAGGTGTTGCTCTGTCTGAAACCGTCGAACGTATGAGCTATGAAGACATGGAGTGGATCGTCAATATCAACTTCTGGGGCGTCGTGTACGGTACCAAGTCATTCCTGCCGTTGCTGAAAGAACGTCCTGAGTCTGCGATCGTCAATGTTTCAAGCATCTTCGGCATCATCGCCCTGCCGACGCAAGCGGCATACAACGCCACTAAATTTGCAGTTCGCGGCTTTACTGAGTCACTGCGTCAGGAGCTGAAGGGCACCAACGTCTTTGTTACCACCGTTCACCCGGGTGGCATCAAGACCAACATCGTTCGCAATGGCCGCATGAAAACCAGTATGACTGGCGACAACCAGACGCTGGAGCAGCAGGCGAAACACTTCGAAAAAATCGCTAAAACAACCCCAGCACAAGCCGCTGACACCATTTTGGAAGGCGTTAAAGGCGGTAAACGCCGCATTCTGATCGGTAGCGATGCTCGCCTGATGGATCGCATCCAACGCCTGTTCCCAGTACGTTACTCTGACATCTTTGGCTGGGCGTTGAAAAAATTAGGCTGATTTCGTGATCTATGCCTAAAAAAACAGGGGTTAGCGGGTTGCTAACCCTTTTTTTTTGCTTAAGAATCGAAGGGCCTGTTAGCACTCATCTCTCTACGCATTTCGGGCAGCCGCTTACTCAAGAAAAGGAAAAACCACTATGGCAGCAAAGAAACCAACGACGGCTAAAGCCGCACCGGCCCGTAAAGTTACAGCCGTTCGTGAAAAGTTCACCAAAACTCAGATTCTGAACGAAATTGCAGAAAACACCGGTCTTTCGAAGAAAGAAGTCAGCGCCGTGCTTGATGAACTGGGTATCGTGATTGAGCGCCACGTTAAGAAGCGTGCCGTTGGTGAATTCACCCTGCCTGGCCTGCTGAAAATCAAAACAGTTAAGAAACCAGCGCAGAAAGCGCGTAAAAACGTGCCAAACCCGTTCCGCCCAGGCGAGACGATGGATGTTGCAGCGAAGCCTGCTTCAACCAAGGTAAAAGTTCTTCCGCTGAAAAAACTGAAGGATATGGCTCTTTAAGTCACATCTGTGCAGAGGGGGCTTCGGCCCTCTTTTGTTATGCCCAACATCCCTCTCCAAAATCTGCTGACCGAAATTCGCAACTGCGACTTATGCACCCATGATTTACCACTGGGAGCAAATCCGGTCATTCAAGTCGCCAATACTGCAAAGATATTAATTATTGGCCAAGCACCTGGCACCCGAGTGCATGACACAGGCATTCCATGGAATGACCCAAGCGGGAAAAAACTGCGCCAGTGGTTGCAGCTCTCCGATGACGAATTCTATGACGAGAACAAGATAGCTATTATGCCGATGGGGCTATGTTACCCGGGTAAAGGAAAATCGGGCGACATGCCCCCACGAAAGGAATGTGCTCCGCAATGGCATCAGAAGGTATTTGAGCATCTGTCAGATTTGAAGCTAATTCTGCTGATCGGCCAGTACGCACAGAAATCGTATTTAAACGACAACTATAAAACACTGACCAAGCGCGTTGTGCACGCGACAGAAGCCAAAGTGCCCTTTTTTCCGCTCCCGCATCCGTCACCGAGAAATCAGATCTGGTTAAAGAAAAACCCTTGGTTTGAAAGCAAAGTACTGCCGGAATTGCGTAAAAAAATACACGATGCTCTTAAAGACTGAGCGCTAGAAAAAACCTCACCACTGGTCACGCAATTTACGCAATGCTTTGAATACATCACGATCACTTAATCCCAGATGTGGAAATTCAGCTTTTAAACCATCAATGACAGCTGGGTGATGTAATCTCAAAAACGGATTGTATAAACGCTCCTGCCCCATGGTCATCACAGGCATGTCGTCGGGTTCCGTCTCTGC
The DNA here is from genome assembly GCF_002339775.1 of Thalassolituus sp. UBA2590. Classification (NCBI taxonomy): domain Bacteria; kingdom Pseudomonadati; phylum Pseudomonadota; class Gammaproteobacteria; order Oceanospirillales; family Oceanospirillaceae; genus Thalassolituus; species Thalassolituus sp. UBA2590. Next base: position 370 of record NZ_DDKU01000162.1, on the reverse strand, counting down.
AACCGATGCCTGCCAGTCACTTGCAACGTTATTCTCAGGCTCACGCGTTAATGCGAACGCCAGGTTATTTTTCATGTAGTCATGCCCGGGATACAACAGAGTATCGTCAGGCAGCGGCATAAGCTGTGACACAAATGAATCGTACATTTCGTCAACGTCACCACCATTTCGACAGTTTCCTGCGCAGGCATTGAATAACGTATCACCTGAAAAAAGTACCGGTGTTCCGCCATTGTTTTCGGGTTTTACAAGCAAGCACAAATGGACTGGAGTGTGCCCAGGAGTGAAGAGGACATGAAGCTTAAGAGAACCAAGTTCGATCACATCACCCGCGACCACGCCGCAATCTACATCAGGTATTCTGGCCATG
>NZ_DDKU01000161.1:3244-3439 GCF_002339775.1 Thalassolituus sp. UBA2590 | reverse complement strand
GACGAAATGGGCCGCCGACGCATGATCGAAAGTAACCTCCGTCTGGTGGTGAAGATCTCACGTCGTTACGTTAACCGTGGTCTTTCTCTTCTTGATCTGATTGAAGAAGGTAACCTGGGTTTGATCCGCGCAGTAGAGAAGTTTGATCCGGAACGTGGCTTCCGCTTCTCGACTTACGCAACCTGGTGGATTCGT
>NZ_DDKU01000161.1:0-2942 GCF_002339775.1 Thalassolituus sp. UBA2590 | reverse complement strand
TACGCAACCTGGTGGATTCGTCAGACCATCGAACGTGCAATCATGAACCAGACCCGCACCATTCGTCTGCCGATTCACGTAGTAAAAGAACTGAACGTCTATCTGCGTGCTGCCCGTGAGCTGGCCCAGAAGCTTGATCACGAGCCGACGGCAGAAGACATCGCAGAACTGCTCGATAAGCCGGTCGCTGACGTTAAGCGCATGCTGAAGCTGAATGAGCGTGTTACTTCGGTTGATACCCCACTGGGCCCGAATTCTGATAAGTCGATTCTCGACACCATCGCTGATGAGCGTATGGAAGATCCGGGTACAGAGCTGCAGAACGACGATATACAGAGCAACCTGTCACAGTGGATCGAAGAACTGCCTGAAAAGCAGCGAGAAGTACTCTCACGTCGTTTTGGTCTGCGTGGCTATGAGCCCAGCACACTGGAAGATGTAGGCCGCGAAATCGGACTCACCCGTGAGCGTGTGCGTCAGATTCAGGTAGAAGCACTGAAGCGTCTGCGTGAGGTATTTGAAAAGCACGGTCTGAATGCAGAGGTGCTGTTCGGTATGGCATAAGCCATCACCGTAAACAAAAAAACCGGCCAATGGTCGGTTTTTTTGTGTCTGTCTGAAACTGGGTAGCTCAGATGTATTTCACCTGACCCGCGAGGAAGGGTTTGCCGTCTTCCGGATCGGTTAAACCGAAGTCCACACCGTCTTTACGGACGTTATAGCCCAGCTGCGCTTGTCCCGGCAGGAAGATAGGTAGCTTGAAGTCTACAGTGACTTCCGCAGGACGCCCTTTCAGGTGAGATTCGATCGACGCCATGGCGCGTGCTTTTGCCCACATACCATGAGCAATCGGACGCTTGAAGCCGAATGCCCGTGCCGTGAACGGGAACAGATGAATAGGGTTGATATCCCGCCCGAGAAGCGCGTACTTAACGCCTGTCAGGGCCGGTACTTCCCAGTCTACGATACGTTCAGGATTCTCAAGGACATCCAGCGTTGGCGCTTTTTCCATATCCGGGTTCTTCTTTCCACGCTTGAGGAGCACGCTACGGCACTCCCAGACGAGTTCGCCGTCCATGTGCATGCGAGTGTAGAAAGTGAAGAGTTCACCGTTGTGGACCTTTTCCGGGCCGATCAGGGTGCAATCGGTATCCAGGGTAGCGTCGACAGGAATCTGTTTGTGCTGAGTGATGATATTACGGATATGCACCAGGCCCATGACCGGGTAAGGGTAAGCATCCGACAAAAACAGCGCACTCTGCAGTGGGAAGGTCAGCAGAAAAGGAAAAGTGAAAGGCAGGTACTTACTTTTCTCAAAGCCACACTGGCGACGGTACTCTTCCAGTTTGGAAGGATCGATCCTGACGTTTTTACGGGAGAAACGTGCACGTTCTTCACAGACCAGTTCTTGCTTCGGTTTTGCTGGGTTCTTGAGGGCAATACGAATGTACTGAATGACTGGTGGAGTAGGGTTCTTGATCTCTTTCGTTAACATCTGAGGCTTCCTTAATTGAATACCTGAGTCGGAGTGTGTCTGGCCTATTATGCCCATTAGTCTGTAGTGAATGCGCAGCATTATAGAGTCTTAATGCGGCATTAGACTTGGCCTCAGAGACATACAGTTAACGTCGAATCTGACGTTTTGTCAGACAGGTGTCTTTTAAGTTTCTGGGGCCAGATATAAAAAACGGGGCCGAAGCCCCGTTTTCAATTCCCTTAGAACGGGATGTCGTCGTCAAAATCATCAAAGCTATTGCTTGGCTGCGGAGCAGGCTGCTGAGGTGCCTGTTGCGGAGGTTGCTGATAACCACCTTGATTGCCATATCCGCTCTGAGCCGGTTGCTGTGCAGGCTGAGGCGGGCGCTGTGGCGCCTGTTGATAACCGCCTGGCTGTTGAGCCGGCTGCTGCGGAGCCTGGCGTGGCTGCTGAGGTGGTTGCTGGTAACCGCCCATTCCGCTACCCATGCCACCACTCATGTTGCCTGGCATCTGCCCTGCACCAGAGCTCATGGCGTCGCCGCGTGAATCCAGCATCATCATCTCGTTGGTGATGATCTCTGTGGTGTAGCGTTTTACGCCGTCTTTTTCCCATTCGCGGGTACGCAGCTTGCCTTCGAAGTAGGCGCGTGAACCTTTTTTCAGGTATTGCTGGCAGATTTCAGCAAGACGTCCATAGACGGTCAGGCGGTGCCATTCCGTCTGCTCGACCTTCTGGCCGGTTGCCTTGTCGTTGTAACTTTCATCTGTTGCCAGTGACAGGTTGGCTACGGCATTGCCATTCGGAAGGTAACGCACTTCAGGGTCGCGACCCAGGGTGCCGATGAGAGTGACTTTATTAACACTGCGAGCCATGTTTTTCTCCTGTGGATTCGATCAAGGTCAGTGCGTCTTCGCGGCTGAATTCATCCGCACTGACTTTCAGATATACCGCGTCTTCTGCCGGAAGATAAAGTGCTTCAGCAACGCCGGGCAGAGCTTCAAGTGATGCCAGGGCTGAATTATCGAGATGGCGATGGCCCGGCAGGCGGACACTGACCAGATGACGCGGTGCATTGGTCTGAGACATTAACAGCGCCCAAAGTACCACCAATGCCCCCAGTCCGACAAACAGAATTGGTGCACCATAGTGGCTGAGAACCCAGCCCCCGATACTGCCACCGAAGAAGGCTCCCAGAAACTGCATGCTGGAGTAGATTCCCATCGCACTGCCTTTGGCTCCGGCCGGTGCGATCTTGCTGAGCCAGGATGGCAAGCTGGCTTCCATAAGGTTGAAGCCCCAGAAGTACAACAACAGCAATACGATCCAGTGCCAGAGTGAGGAAGCTGCGCCCATGAGCAGAAGTGCGGCAGCAATGATCAGTGCGCCTGTAATAACGACACCCTTCATGCGTTGGCGTTTCTCGGCAATGATGATGAGTGGCACCATCAAGACAAAGGCGACC
>NZ_DDKU01000144.1:0-13579 GCF_002339775.1 Thalassolituus sp. UBA2590 | reverse complement strand
GCGTGGAGAGAATGGCTTGGTGATGTAGTCGTCAGCACCGCTCTCGAGGCCCTGAACTTTATTTTCTTCTTCACCCTTTGCTGTAAGCATGATAATCGGCAGCTCAGCTGTTGCTTCTTCGCGTTTCAGGCGACGAGCGAACTCAATGCCACTGACACCCGGCAGCATCCAGTCAAGCAGGATCATATCCGGGCGTAGGTCCACTACAAGAGAGTGAGCGTCCTGAACATTTTCGGCTTCGAGGCATTCGTAGCCAGCCATTTCAAGCGCTACAGCGATCATTTCACGGATGGGTGCTTCATCGTCAACGATGAGTACGCGTTTTCCAGCGTTAGTCATAGTCCGGTCACAGATTAGTTATCATTACCGTCGTATTACACAGGCGGGATGTTACAGGTATGTGACAAGGGGCTATTCACTCTTCGTAAATAGCCCCAGAGTCAGAAAAGATCCGGATACTAAGTTGCTCAGGAGGCACTCAGCAGGTAGTGGCCGACAATTCCGAGCCAGACAATGGCTCCGAACCAATGCGATTGACGGAATACCCGGAAGCAGTCTTCGCGATTGCGGCTCCGGGCGTTCCAGATCTGCCACCCCAGAAAGGTGGCGCCGATCACGAGACTGAGGTAGTAGACCCAGCCAAAGCCAAACTGCTGCCCTGCAAAAAACAGAAATGCGACACTCATGGCCTGGAGAAGCCCGATCATCTGTAAATCGAGCTCGCCAAACAGAATCGCAGTCGATTTTACGCCAATCTTCAGGTCGTCATCACGATCGACCATGGCATAGAAGGTGTCGTAAGCCACGGTCCAGCACAGGTTGGCCGCGTAAAAAAGCCAGAGGTAAGCGGGCAGAGTTTCCGACTCTGCGGCAAACGCCATAGGAATCGCCCAGGAAAATGCTGCCCCCAGAAATAGCTGGGGTAAGTGCGTGTGACGCTTCATAAAGGGGTAGATGGCAGCGAGAGCGACGCCGCCGAAAGAAAGCCATACCGTCATGCTGTTGGTCAGAAGCACCAGACCGAACGATAGGGCGCAGAGAAGCGCAAAACCAACCAGTGCCGCCTTTGCTGACAGGGCCCCAGTGGCTAACGGACGGTCATTGGTACGCTTAACGTGACCGTCGACTTCGCGATCAGCATAATCATTGATCACGCAACCGGCAGAGCGCATCAGAAATACGCCGGCCGTAAAAATAATGAGATTACTGAGTGATGGCATTCCTTCGGCTGCCGTCCACAATGCCCAGAAGGTTGGCCATAGCAGCAGATAAGATCCAACCGGCTTATCCAAGCGGGTAATGGCAATCCAGGCACGCCACTGCGGCCATAAAGAATCCAGTCGGGCTGTCAGCACAGGTACCTCAGTGTGTTCTGTCTGTGAGATCAAGTTCGGTCAGTGAGGGGCTGAAAGCCTCAGTAACCATCAGTGACCGGCCTCCCAGAGTGAAGACAGATCGTCGCGCCCATTCTAACCCGGCAGCGTTCGCTTTGCAGTGCGATACCCGAACAAACGTGCGACGCATATCTGGCTGGCTGAAGAGAAACGAGCCCAGAGAGCGATTGCCCAGATGGCGCAGTCGTGCCAACCGGCCAGTCAGAGCAGCCGCCGGTACTGCCGTGCGCGCATGCACAACCGAAGTACCATTCAGTTTGAGCAGCACCTCGCGGAACCAGACACGTTGACTGGCGGATAAGCCGAGTTCTTTCTGTTCTGCCGGAGTCGGGTAACCAATGCCCTCCTGCTGACAGTCGACGCTGAAACGCCCTGGAGCCAGGCGGGTAAGACGAGCCGTCAGAGAGCCACGCTCCAGTAACCAGGATCGCCAGAAGGGTGGCAATGCCTGAGGGGCGACGTTAAGTCGGGTCGACCAGTCGGGGCGCGCAGGATGGATAATGACAGCGAGGTCAGAAGAGTGCTTCATGGCGCGGAGAATGCGCTAAATCGCACGGTCAGGCAAGTCAGACCAGACTGTTGGTCAAAAAATGCCCGGAATTGACCGTTGATTTTAGCGGCCTTGGTAAGTACTTTTAGCGACCTTTAAAAACTCACCGAATCATAGGTTATTGGCATGAAGAAGTGGCAATGTGTTGTATGTGGCTGGATTTACGATGAAGCGGAAGGTGCGCCAGAAGAAGGCATCGCTCCGGGTACCCGTTGGGAAGATGTGCCTGACGATTTTATCTGCCCAGACTGTGGCGTAGGTAAAGAAGATTTCGAGATGGTAGAAATCTGATTATCCGGGCTACCGGTTCCCGGTAGCCCTCCTGCACCCCTGCCGACCTCTCTTACCTGATAACTGAACGGACCCTTCTATGAGTAATTCATCTGCTCCTATCGTAATTATTGGCTCAGGCCTGGCCGGATATAACCTGGCAAAAGAACTTCGCAAACTTGCAGCTGATCAGCCTTTGCTGATGATCACTGGAGACGACGGCCGTAGCTACTCCAAGCCGATGCTGTCGACAGGTTACGGCAAGAATAAAACCGCAGATGAACTGGCGATGAACACTGCTGCGGGTATGGCCGAACAGCTGAACATGACGATCCGTACCAATACTGTGGTGACCGCGATCGATATCGATGCGCATACCATCAGCCTGGGTGATGAAACGGTTGAATACAGCAAGCTGGTTCTGGCCTGGGGTGCTGAGGCGGTGGGTCCACGCATCGAAGGTGGTGCTGAAGATCTCGTCTTCTCAATCAACGACCTTGAAGATTACGCCAAATTCCGTAGCGCCGCTGAAGGCAAAAAGCGCGTTCTGATCATGGGCGCAGGTCTCATTGGTTGTGAGTTTGCCAATGATATGACTGCTGGCGGCTATGAGTGTGAGATCGTGGCTCCGTGTGATCAGGTGTTCCCGACTCTGCTGCCTGAGTCAGCAGCTAACGCAGTGCAGGCAGGTCTGGAAGGCATCGGTGTTAAATTCCACCTTGGCCCTCTGGTAAGCCGTATTGAACGTGATGGCGAGGGTGTTGTCGCAACTCTGGACAACGGTGATGAAATTCGTGCCGATGTCGTGGTTTCAGCGATTGGTCTTCGTCCTCGCACTCAGCTGGCAAGCGATGCGGGTATCAAAGTGAACCACGGTATTGTTGCAGATCGTCACCTGAAAACCAGCGCTGATGATGTTTACACTCTCGGTGACTGTGCTGAAGTTGAAGGCCGTGTGCTGCTCTACGTACTGCCGCTGATGGCTTCTGCCCGTGCATTAGCGAAGACGCTGACCGGCACACCAACTGAAGTCAGCTACGGTGTAATGCCTGTTACGGTGAAGACGCCAGCGTGCCCAGTGGTTGTTTCTCCGCCACCAGGTGGTGATGCGTCAGGTCGTTGGATTGTTGAACAGGAAGGCAATGACGTTCAGGCAGAATACCGCAATGAAGCGGGTGATCTGCTCGGATACGCTTTGACCGGAGCAAAAGTAGCGAATAAAGTAGCACTCAACAAAGAATTGCCGGCAATCATGCCCTGATTCTCTGTAACATCATTGGTCCTTAACAGATCAATACTGACAACAGAAACAAGGATATTACTATGCGTAAACCAGAACTGGCTGCGGCCATCGCTGAAAAAGCAGACCTGAGCAAAGAGAAAGCAGCAGAGGTTGTTACTGCTTTCACAGACCAGATTGCTAAGTCTCTGAGCGAAGGCGAATCTGTGACTCTGATCGGTTTCGGTACTTTCGAAGTACGTGACCGCGCTGAGCGCCAGGGTAAAAACCCGCAGACTGGTGAGCCAATCACCATTGCAGCCGCTAAGGTTCCTGCATTTAAGCCAGGTAAAGCGCTGAAGGAATCCGTCCAATAAGCGGCGTTCCTGATGTTACCGCCGCCGCTGAACTGACCCGTGAGTGGGTCAGCCGGCTGGTGGTCGGTGAAGGGCTTTGCCCCTTCGCCAGTCCAGTGATGGACACCCTCCGGATTGAAGTTTCCCCAGCCTCTGATGATTACACGGCAACCGCTGAGTTTATGACTCTGTTGCAAGAGGTGGCTGATTCATTGCCCTCTGATCTACCCACCGCGTTGTTTGTTGTACCGAACCTGTATCAGGATTTTGATGAGTACTGGAACTGGACTCTGATCTGCGATGATCTGCTGGTGCAGATGGGGTATGAAGGGCTGTTGCAGCTGGCGACCTTCCACCCGCAGTACGTGTTTGAGGGTGAAGACGCAGACGACATGAGTCACTTCACCAACCGCTCTCCGTTTCCTATGCTGCATATTATCCGTGAGCGGGATATCGAAGAAGCCTTAACACAGATTAGATTCCCTGAGAGAATTCCCGAAAGAAACCGACACCATATGCGCCGTCTGGGGCATAATGGCCTGCTCAATATTATGCCGTCGCTGGCAGGTACCGCGGTATTTGCTGATGGCGATGATCCAAGTACGCCCGATAATTAACGGGCGCTGACAGCTAAGGAGACTCCCTTGTTTAAATTTCGCATGTTGCTTTGGGTACTGTCCAAATTGATGAAAAAAGCAGCCAAGAAGAACCCTAAGTTCCGAGAGCAACTGGCAGGTCAGGATATGGCATTTCAGCTACAGACCGACGATGGTAAAGCTGTCCGTCAGTTTGTTGTTAAAGATGAAACCATCTCCAGCAAAGGCAAGGCACACAGTAACCCTGCATTTACGATCAGCTTCAAAGATGCGCATACCGGTCTGAAAGTGCTTACCTCGAAAGACCGCAATGCCTTTATGCGTGGCATTCAGGAGAAAGACATTAAAATCAGTGGCGACCTGTCGAAAGTGATGTGGTTCCAGGGCATCAGTAAATACCTGAAACCCTGATTAGGTTTTAAAAATCTGGCCCGGTATTCCGGATCAGGTCGATCAGTGAGAGATAATCAGAATAATAAGGAGGCTGTACCGTGACGCTGACAACCCGAATTCTTTTGGCCATGGCGCTGGCCATCGTGCTCGGCACCATCACGTTCAACCTCCTGGCCATGCCAGACCTTAATGACAGCGTGCGTTATGTGCTGGATGATTTGCTGGCGTCCGGTCTGTTTGCATTGATCGGTAAAATCTTTGTCTCCAGCCTGAAAGTCCTCGTTGTACCGCTTGTGTTTGTTTCTCTGGTCTGCGGCGTTTGTCATTTGAGTGACCAGAGCAGCCTTGGCCGAATGAGCCTGAAGACGGTTGCTCTGTACCTTGTGACGACGGCCATTGCGATTTCTGCGGCTATGACGCTGGCCAATATCGTGAACCCCGGCATCGGAATCGATATGTCGGTAGAGGCGGAATTTAACGCCCCTGAGGCGGTACCTCTTATCGATGTCCTGGCGAATATATTTCCAACGAATCCGTTCCGGGCGATGGCGGAGGGCAATATGCTGCAGGTGATCGTGTTCGCCATTCTGATTGGTCTTGCTATTGGTCGGTCGGGCGTGCCGGGTGAGCGTATTGGTAAGCAGTTCAGCGACTGGAACGAGATTCTGATGACGCTCGTCACCATGCTGATGAATCTTGCGCCGTACGGTGTATTTGCTTTGCTGTTCAGCCTGTTTGCCTCCAAAGGGCTGGGGCCCGTGCAGGAGCTGTTGGCCTATATGTTTACCGTGGTCGCGGTGCTGTTGGTGCACGGTATTGTTGTCTACTCCGCTATGCTGCGCATGTTTGCCGGTGTCTCTCCGGTGACCTTCCTCAAGAAAATGTGGCCGGTGCAGATTTTCGCCTTCAGTACGGCATCAAGCAGTGCCACCTTGCCGGTTACCATCAAGAACGCTGAGCAGAATCTCGGTGTCGGTACCCGCGCTGCATCTTTTGTGCTACCGCTGGGCGCAACCATCAATATGGACGGCACGGCCATTATGCAGGGCGTGGCGACTGTGTTTATTGCTCAGGCGTTTGGCCTTGATCTGAGCATGGGTGACTACCTGTTGGTGATTGCCACCGCCACTCTGGCCTCCATCGGCACCGCAGGTGTACCGGGTGTTGGGTTGATTACCCTGTCGATGGTTCTGCAGCAGGTCGGTTTACCGGTAGAAGGGATTGCATTAATTATCGGCGTCGACCGCCTGTTAGATATGTTGCGTACCGCAGTGAATGTGACTGGCGACACCATGGTCTCGGTTGTGATTGCTAAGACCGAAGGGGTTCTGAATCACGAGCGCTATAACGACCTGAGTCTCTCTGCGACGAATAGCAACGACGACAAATGAAGCGGCTTTCTCTCTATCGTTTTCTGACGTGTTTAGTTGCGGCGTTCGTTGTTGTGCTCGCTGCCTCGTTGACGACGCCGGGTCTTGCCTATGCTGCTAATGAGAGTGCGCCTGAGCGTATTATTTCGGGGAGCGGTGTGTCCGGTATATCGACACAGGTCCGGCAGTTAGCGGAAGCGCAGTTGACTGAACTGAGCGAAAGCGCGAAGCGTGACCGCTTACGCCGGCTTCTGCCCTGGTCACCTGCTGCTCTGCAGACATCGTTTGCCCAGCTGCTTGAATCATTCACGGACGAAGAGGTCGCCCGCTTACTGGAGATCGTCGATGATTCTCTGATGGCGCGAGGACGTTTGATGGAAGACGTTGCGCTTCAGGAACAGGGAACGCCAGAATACGAACGTTACATGCAAAGGTTGGCCACCTACCCACCGGCTGTTTCCCGGGTGCAAAGGGTTGAACGTCTCGTATCGGCAACGCGGATGGCAGAATGGTTGATTTACGCACAGGCGTCTGTGTCAGATGCACTCGAGCTTGAACTCTCTCAAGGATATGAAGCCGATACACGGGACGCGGTATTGAATTTTATGCTGTACGCGTATCGCCGGGTGAGTAACGCAGAAATTGATGCCCTTATCCGACTGTGGAATGACCCGGTCATGCAGCGTTGGCTGACCGAAGCTTTTGCTGCGTTACCAGATCCTGCCCGGCCTGAGCCAGGTCTCATCTAGCGAGAGTCTGGCTTTCAGGTAATGGGCTGATCTAAGTAAAGCCTCAGTGATTCAGAATGCTGATAAGGTCAGCGAAGCTATCCTGATTCTCAACCAGAGTATCTGCCACTTCAGCCGCGTCTTCAGCGGACAGCCCCAGACGAGCATATACCTGCTCTGGAATGACTTCTGACGGCCCGTCCCCTACACCACGTTCACGCAGCAGACGTACGGCAACGAAGAGCAGGTTCGCATAGCCTGAATAGTCGCCATCGTAATCGGCGTTGTGCATCTGACGCAGGGAAGCAACCAGTTCACCGGGCATCTGCCACTGCATCATCAATGCAGCGGCGCACTGTTCACGGCTCATGCCGAGTAAGTAGTTTTCAATATAGAAACGGTTAACGTGCGGGTTCGCTTCAATGTGACGGTTGATCAGCGAAAACTGGGGCGGAAACACCTGTGCCAGAATCAGAAATCCGAAGTTATGCAGCAGGCCACTCAGGTAGGCCATGCCCTGTGATGGGCGACCAGCAGGCTCTATTTTGCGTACCAGTTCGCCGCACAGTGCTGCGGTCATAACCGCCTGCTTCCAGAATGGGGTGTAACCGTGCGGCCCTTCTTTAGGCACAGCCAGAGACCGGCCCAGCGCCAGCCCGAGTGCAAGGTTGATGACCAGATCAAAACCGAGCACGCGGATCACCGCTTCTTCAACACTTTTGATCTCGCCACGTGTGCCGTAATAAGGAGAGCGCGCCCAACTCAGCACCTGAGCCGACATACCTGGATCAACCTCAATGGTCGTGGCCAGTGATTTGCTGTCGGCGTCTGGGTCGACTCTCAGTTCGATAATCTTGCGCGCAACTTCGGGGAGAGGCGGGAGGTCCAGGGTTTCTTCAAGGCGCTGTTTGATCCTGAGCGGTGTAAACTGACGGATGGCCGAATGGACATCATCAAGATCCTGATCGCTGCCTTGCCCCGGGCGGTCAGGACGCAAAGGCGTACTGTAATTACCGACATGCGAGCTGGTCGTCAGTGCACGGAATTCCGACATCGGAATCTTGAGCCAGTTTTTACCTTCTTCGCCAGAGTATACGAACAGCTCCTGCTCGCGCAGCAGTGCCTGGTCAATCATGGTTTCCATTTCGGTGATCTGCGGGATCGCCGGAAACTGATCGATTTTGTAGCGGGCCTTGAGCAGGTCAAGCTCGACTGCAGACAAAGCGGTGAACTGCCTGCCAAAGGCGTGTGACAATTGGGTGAGATCAAGCATCCGGTCGCCCGGTACCAGAACCTGCACCTGCCCCAGCTCATCTTTCAGGAAAACATTATAAGCAACCTTGGAAGAGTAGGATGCGGGCGGATTACTTTGCATGATTTCAAACAACTCCTTGTCATCAGCGGCGGAGTAGGGGATTCGCCAGTCTTCAAGGATTTTCTGTACGACGGCTGGAATGGCTGACATGTTTACGCCCCGGAATTCGTTCTTTCAGAAAATATAGTAGAGATCCTGAAAAATGTGGTCGATTGGGACTAAATTGGCAGATATTTCTTTACCAGGGTCAGACGTTGGCGAAGCGTTCGGCATCTCCCAGCCAGCGTTTGATCAGGGGTTCAACGGTGGCAGGGTGCTGGTACCAGAGGTCATTGGCCATTTCCTGTACCTGAGGGAGAAGGTCAGCGTCGCGTTGCAGGTCGGCAATCCTGAGCATCTGCAGTCCGGTCTGGCGCGTGCCCAATAACTCACCGGGGCCGCGGATTTCGAGGTCCTGTTCAGCAATGTAAAAGCCATCCTGGCTATCGCGCATGACCTGCAGGCGTTGTTTGCTGGTCAATGACAGGGGAGATTTGTAGAGCAGAACGCAATGACTCTTTGCGCTGCCACGACCAACCCGCCCCCGCAGCTGATGCAGCTGGGCCAGGCCCAGGCGCTCCGGGTTTTCAATGATCATCAGGCTCGAATTTGGCACATCGACGCCGACTTCGATGACGGTGGTTGCGACGAGAAGATCCAGCTGATGATCTTTAAAGGCAGCCATGATGTCTGCTTTTTCAGCGGCCTTCATGCGTCCGTGAACCAGACCGACGCGCAGCCCCGGAAGCGCTTTCTGGAGTTCTTCAAAGGTATTCTCTGCTGCCTGACACTGCAGGGCTTCGCTTTCTTCGATCAGGGTGCAGACCCAATAGGCCTGCGCCCCTTGAGAGCAGGCTTCCTGTACGCGCTGAATGATTTCCGGGCGTCGCTGATCGCTGATGGCAACCGTGGTAATCGGGCTACGCCCCGGAGGCAGTTCGTCAATCACTGAGGTATCGAGATCGGCGTATGCACTCATGGCCAGAGTTCGTGGTATGGGCGTTGCCGTCATGATCAGCTGATGCGGAGCAAGCCCTGCGCGTTCACCTTTCTCCTTGAGTGACAGGCGTTGATGAACACCAAAGCGGTGTTGTTCATCGATGATGACCAGACCGAGCTTCGAAAAATGCACGTCCTCCTGAAATAACGCATGAGTCCCTACGACCAGTTGCGCTTCGCCACTGGCGATTTCATATAAGGATTGTTCCCGGCCTTTTCCTTTAACTTTGCCGGCAAGCCAGCCCATGCGAATGCCGAGAGGTTCAAACCAACCCGCCAGATTACGCAGGTGTTGCTCGGCAAGGATCTCGGTCGGTGCCATTAACGCAACCTGATAACCTTGTTGAAGCAGATCACAGGCAGCGAGCGCCGCAACTAAGGTTTTACCAGAACCAACATCGCCCTGGACCAGGCGCAGCATCGGATAGGGTTGCTTGAGATCTTCAGTGATTTCATCGGTGACGCGTTGCTGGGCACCGGTTGGTGTGAACGGCAGTTTCTCCAGTAGTGCGCTTCGCAACGTATGGTCACTGAGGATGGCGGGTGCTTTATCGGCCTGTACCTGAGCACGCAGTTTAAACAGAGATAACTGGTGCGCCAGTAGTTCTTCCAGAATTAAGCGCTTGTGTGCGGGGTGGCTGCCTGACTCCAGCTGTAACAGGTCCGTGTTTGCGGGCGGGTTATGAAGAAACAGGAGTGCTTCGCGCAGGCCCGGGAGGCGCCATTGCGCGCACCACTGTTCGGGGAGCAGATCAGGAAGAGCCACCTCATCCTGCTTCAACAGCTCAATCATCTGTTCGTGAAGCAGGCGCAGGCGCTGCTGAGTAATACCATCGGTGGCTGGATAAATAGGAGTAAGAGACGCTTCGAGCGGCGTATCCAGACCGTCTTCGATGCGTTGGTATTCAGGGTGGTATAGCTCGAGCCCGCTGGCTCCTCGACGGGGTTCTCCATAGCAGCGCAGCAGAGTGCCTTTGCTCATCTGATTTTTTTGCGCCGCATTAAAATGAAAAAAGCGCAGATTGATCAGTCCACTCTGATCCTGAAGCTTAACCAGCAGGCTGCGACGCTTGCCAAACACCACGCTCGAGCCCTTCACCTCTCCCTGAATAACCGCGGGCCGCATAGGCATCAGGCCAGCAATGGGGGTGATTTTACTCCGGTCTTCGTAGCGGAAAGGCAGGTGAAAGGCGAGGTCAGTTAGAGAGTGGATATTCAGTTTACCCAGCTGCTCTGCCAGTTTTGGCCCGACGCCTTTCAGATCCGTTAGCTTACCGGAGTTCGCCATCAGGTTACTTCTTAGACCAGCACAGCTGGGCGTTTTCAATCAGAAGGTCGATGGCATTGCCTCGAGGGAAACTGGCGCGCCAGGCAAGGGCCACCGTCCGAAACGGCGCCGGCTCACGGAACGGACGCGTGGCCAGCAGGTTGTCGTCCATATTCCCGAGAGCGGACTCAGGGAGCACAGTCACACCGAGGCCGGTGGCGACCATGTGTTTGAGTGTTTCCAGCGAGCTGCCTTCGAGGACACTGCCGACACGGCTGTGCTGTTTGCGGTGGAGTGCCGGGCAGTGTTCAAACACCTGATCGCGGAAGCAGTGACCTTCGCCCAACATCAGCAGGTCGAGGTCGATCAGTTGCTCAGGGTCGATATCTTTCTGCTTCGTCAGCTCATGTTCTTTGGGCATGACGACGACGAACTTCTCTTCGTACAGAGGTCGGGTCACGACGTCCGGTTCAGTAAAAGGCAGCGCAATAACGATAGCGTCCAATTCGCCTTCTCTAAGCTGTTTACGTAAGACACCAGTGTAGTTTTCCTCAAGGTAGAGCGGCATGCCGGGCGCGGCACTGTGTATCTGCGGAACCAGATGAGGAAACAGATAGGGCCCGATGGTGAAAATGGCGCCGAGGCGCAGTGGCGTCGACAGCTGATTCTTGCCCGAGCTGGCGATATCTTTAATGGCCCGGGACTCCTCTAAAACACGTTGAGCCTGGGACACAATGCGCTCGCCTAACGGGGTCACGGTGACAGAATTCTTACTGCGCTCAAAAATAGCGACCTCTAACTCGCTTTCCAGCTTTTTTATCGCTACGCTGAGCGTCGGTTGGCTGACGTAACATTTTTCAGCGGCTCGGCCAAAATGTCGTTCTTGTGCAACAGTGACGATATAGCGGAGTTCGGTCAGGGTCATGATTGTTACCTTGAATGAAGGTGGCTTATCTGATTTATTCTACCTATCCATTACGTCAGCGAAAGACCGTAATAAAATAAAACGTAAGGTAGCGCCTAGATGCGGTACAAAATGCCTGAAATAGTGGAGGAAAGGCATGGCTTCTATTTTGGTTGTGGGCACCGGAGATATCGGCGGCCATCTGGCACTGGACCTCGCCCGGGAAGGGCATGACGTGACTGGCGTCCGCCGTTCGGACAAGCCCGTTGGGGAAGGGGTTCAGGTGATCAGTGCTGACGTGTCAGATGCCAGCACCCTGACCGACCTGCCAGACAACATTGATATTGTCGTATACAGCGTGGCAGCGCCGGTTTTTTCGAAAGAAGGCTATCACGCGTACTATGTGAAAGGCCTGAAGAATATTCTTAAGAAGCTGAAAGGGCAGACGCCTAAGCGTGTTTTCTTTGTTTCCAGCTCTTCGGTATATCACCAGATGGATGGTGAGTGGGTCGACGAAAACTCCGAAACTACGCCATCCAGCTTTGCCGGCAAAGAAATGCTGGCGGCCGAGAAAGTACTGCTCGATTCGGCATTCGGCGGCACTGTCGTACGCTTCACTGGTATTTACGGTCCGGGCCGTGAACGCATGATTCAGCAGGCGCGTCAGGGTGGTTACTGTGACCCTGAACCCGCTGTATGGACCAACCGCATTCACCGTGATGATTGTTTGGGAGTACTCAAATTTCTGATTAATCGCGCCCTGAATGGCGAATCGCTCGATGACTGCTATCTCGCCACTGATAACGAGCCAGCCACTCTGTTCGATGTCCTCGAATGGATGAAGGATCGTATCGGTGAGGTCGACCCGGATAGCGACGTGGGTGAAGTATCACGCCGCGCTAATCGTCGTTGTTCTAACAAACGACTGCGTGATCTGGGCTACGAGTTTAAATTCAGCAACTATCAGGAAGGTTATGATGTGATGCTGAATGAGATGGGGCTGGTCTGACAGCCCTCTGGCATTGCCGGATTAGTCCGGCAGTGTCTGCTACCAAAGCCCTGTAGCTTGAACCCTGCTGATATTCAGGCATTCTGATGACACCTGTCGCCGGAAATGCCTATGACCTCTGTTACTGAACGCCTTCTCTCCCGTATTGAACATGCAGGGAACCGCCTGCCTCATCCTACGCTGTTGTTTATCTGGCTGTGCGGACTGGTACTGCTGATTTCAGGGCTGGCATCTGCTCTCGGCTTATCAGCCGTACATCCTGTTAATGGTGAACAACTGACAGCGATGAACCTGCTCTCTGCCGAAGGGGCAGCGAAAATTCTCACTAAGACCGTATCGAATTTCACTGGGTTTGCCCCGGTAGGAACCGTACTGATTGCCATGTTGGGGCTGGGAGTTGCAGAGCGCAGTGGTCTTATTGCTGTTCTACTGTCTTCGATCGTTCGTGGTGCGAGAGGGGCCTTACTGACGTTTCTGGTGGTTTTCGCGGGTGTTATGTCGAGCCTTGCCGCTGACGCAGGCTATGTTGTTCTTATCCCTCTCGCTGCACTGGTATTTAAAAGTGCCGGTCGTCATCCCCTGGCCGGTATAGCAGCTGCCTTTGCGGGAGTCTCTGGTGGCTACAGTGCCAATCTGTTGCTCGGGCCATTTGATGCTGTATTAGCCGGTATCAGCACCGAAGCGGTGAGACTGGTTGAGCCGGGGGGCGAGGTAAATATTGCCGCCAATTACTGGTTTATGGTCGCTTCTGTTTTTCTCGTCAGTATATTGGCCACCATAGTCACAGCACGCTGGGTCGAACCGCGACTGGTTTCAATAACGGTTGAAGCTGACGACGAAGCCGCTGTAAAAGAGCATCTTCAAGAACAGGTTTTCACCGAAGAAAGTAAAGACCATCCGGAAGAAATTAATCAGAGCCGCGGGCTGAAAGCCGTTGCGATTTTTACTCTGATATTTGCTCTTATCTGTGCCAGTGGGTTAGCGGGAGAGAATGCCTGGTTGCGTCAGGGTATGGCCATTATTTCTTCGCCCTTTATGAAAGGCATT
Organism: Thalassolituus sp. UBA2590; assembly: GCF_002339775.1. Lineage (NCBI taxonomy): Bacteria > Pseudomonadati > Pseudomonadota > Gammaproteobacteria > Oceanospirillales > Oceanospirillaceae > Thalassolituus > Thalassolituus sp. UBA2590. The sequence continues at coordinate 123 of NZ_DDKU01000144.1, read as the reverse complement.
GTGGTTGTTATCTCAATTTATGCACTTTTATGTGGGTATATTTATGGTCGCTTCAGCGGTACCTGGCGTCAGTCGCATAAGTTGGTTGACGCGATGGAGGCGAGCATGGCAACCATGGCCGGT
>NZ_DDKU01000095.1:0-12663 GCF_002339775.1 Thalassolituus sp. UBA2590 | reverse complement strand
CTTCGTTTTTTAATTTGATCGTAACGTCGCGCTTGGACATCACGTTACCGCCACGAACTTCTTCCAGCCATTCGTAGATATTGCCAGCGCCGATGACTCCGCGTTTCAGAGTGACGTCTCCGGTTTTGTGCAATGCCGGTACTTTGTTGACGTAATTAACGGCTGAATTACCGTTACGGTATTCGGCGACGGTGACTTCGGCGTTCAGGCCGGAGACTTCTGAGAAACCTCCAGCGACCTCACCTTCGGTACCGTCGTCCAGGTTGACCAGATAGTTAAAAACGCCATAAGGGGTTTCACGAAACTGTGCCATGATTTTATTCCTTCTTTAGTCCCAGCGGCTTCAGCAGAAGCCGCTGTCGGGATGAATATTGTTTAGCTATCGGCGGTTTTCTGACCGATGCGGAAAATCACAAACTCTGCTGGTTTCAGAGCGGCGACACCGACCTCACAAACCAGGCGACCGTTGTCGAGATCGTTCTGAGTCATGGTGCTCCGGTCACAACGCACGAAGTAGGCTGTTTTCGCAGTGCCCAGCAGGCGGCCGTTTGCCCATTCGTTGTAAAGGAAGTTTTCGATGGTAATCCGGACGTTGTCCCACAGGCGTTCGCCGTTAGGCTCGAAGACGACCCACTGAGTGGATTTCTCGATAGAACGTTCGAGGTACAGGAAGTAGCGACGTACATTGACGTACTTCCACTCAGGGTCACTCGACAGCGTGCGGCCGCCCCAGACACGATGACCACGACCAGCGAAAGAACGCAGGCAGTTCACACCGGCTGGGTTAAGCAGCTCCTGCTGGAACTGGTTGATTTCCTGAGTGAAGCCCAGTGCACCAATCACAGGTTCATTGGCTGGTGCTTTGTGCACACCGCGTTGAACATCTGTGTTGGCATAAACGCCGGCGATAAAGCCTGCAGGTGGGAGGTTCACGGTCGGCTGAGTGCCACGCGGGTCTGCAGCGACGACCCATGGGTAGTAAAGTGCCAGGCGGCTGTCGTCGAAATTGGAGCGGAATTCGCGCACCTCAGAAAGTGACATCCCTTCACGGCTGTCGACAATACCGACGCGGTAACGCATCTTGCGGCAGTGCTTTTGCATTTCCGCGACAATCGCCTGGTGATTTGTTTCATCGGCAGCGGCCGCCGGGCACATCACGATTGAAATGTCTTCGATATCTTCAAATGCTGCAAAGCCCGTGCTGCCGTTTACTTCGTCGGATTCACCACCGTAATTCACTGCAACCGGAGTGCTGCCATCATCGCCACCGGACAGGGTGATCAGATAGCGTGGGCCTTCAACGGACATCGGCCCTGGGTTCATTGCCCCTGAGTCGAACATGTTATAAAGCGCAGCAATGATCTGATCACCGGTGACACTGTTTGCCAGTGTGCAGCTGACGGGGCTGGTAAGCTCGTCGTAGCGCTTCGCAGGTGATGCACTCATGACATTACTCAGGCTGTTCTCAGCGTCCGGTGCAGAGGAAATGTCGGCGTAGGTGTAAATAACCGCGCCGTCGGCACCGCCATTGCGAACGTTAATGTTAAACGAACGCTGAACCATCATGGCGCGAACACTGCCGGGGGCTGCTGCCAGTGCGCTCAGGTAAAGTTTGATTGGGGCACCTACGACAGCAGGATTGCGCGAAGAGTCTTCGATTGTAAATTCGGTTCCTGCGGCGTTCAGCGTGCCGTAGAGAGTCGTCAATGTCCCCCAGTCGCCTTCATGAAATCCATTCAGTCCTGCGATCTCACTCAGAGAGAGCACAGCCTCGGTCCCGTCAGCAAGTGCACCGCTGGAGGGTCTGCGAGCGGTGACTTTGGTGAAGGTGACGCTGGTTGAGCCATCGTTCACCAGTCCTGCAGCTTCGAGACCATAATCGCCAACTTCAATATCCGTTACATCTACGCTGTCGCCATTCGTATCGGTAATCACTGCGAGGTCGTCGACAATTTCATACTGGCTACCGGCTTTACGAACGAGTCCGCGGAAATCAAATGGGTGGGCTCTTGCGGAGGTGTCTGCGGTGGTTGCTGTGTTGGTCAGGCCTGTCGCTTCAAGGAACACCACCTCACCGTCAGCGGGGGCGCTGGTGATCACAGAGAGCAGAAGGTTCTCACTGTCGCGCCAGTCCAGTTCCAGAGTCAGGTTACCCATGGCGCCGGGGAAACGGCTGGCAAAGGTGACATGGTTGTTAGTGTCAGTTGCTGAGGCGAATCCCGACGCAGGTGTGCTGAAGTTAGCAACCCGAGAAACAAACAGTTGTTTACCACCGCCATCGAAGAAGGCTTTGGCTGACAAAGCCGTGTGGTTCAGTACCGTTGAGCCAGAAAAACTCAGGTCCTGAACATCGCCGTAGATGCGGGTGAATTCAGCGAAGCTGGTAACAACCTCAGGCTTACCCCGCAGCGGACCGGTACGGGTCGGGCCTGCTATGGCGGCGACACTTGTGCCCACGCCTTCGATTGATTTGGAGCGAAAGCTCACTTCCTCTACAAACACACCCGGGGCTAAGTATTCAGGCATGGTCTTCTCCTTTCAGACGGGTCATACAGGTTTCAGGGCAAGAAAACTCCTGCCATCAGACCGCAGGGTTAAAATGTCACCGGGTACTACTGAGAATCCGATGGTTTGGGAAAAACTGGTGCTGTTCAGCTCGCCAACATCAAGCGAGCTGAAGGTGTCGGGGTCAGCGGGAACTTCACTGTCAGTGTCGAGCCTGCCGACTACTTCGAGGGTAGCGCTGTAATCACTCACGCCTTCCGGTAATGGTGGAAGACGAAGGAAGGGCAGTAACAAGTCGCCATGTTGATCTGTCTGTCCCCGGTAGGTTTGTGATCCCAACCCGGGGATGGCGACGGTTACTGTCACAATTGCCCAAGGAAGCGCTGAATCGTCCGCGTCGCGTGCCAGCGTCATACGAAGTCCGCCGGCAGAGTTAAAACGCACGGAAACCGGCGAAGGGTAGAGCACAATCGCATGCCCGGTCGGAGGGGCATCGCCAACGGTCAGAGAGAAGGTGCGCGGCAGAAACATGCCCTTGGGGGCACGAGCCACACCGGCAAATGTGTAGGTGCCTGCGGTAGCAAAATCTTTATCGCCTCCGGTTGGTCTGCCTGAGACAAATGAATCAATCGAGTGTCGCCATAGGACAGTCTTTCCTGCGCCTTCGCGAATATGAAGGTCAGAAGGCTTTTCAGTAATTTCGGTGCGGATCTGACCGTTGACTCTGCGCATGGCAGACACGCTTTCAGCAGAGCTGCCATCGAGCCAGAATATCTGGTCACTTCCGTGCAGAATGGTGGATTCGAGTACATTCACCGAGCGCATCAGACCGTTCCTCCTGATATAACCCGCGTAATCAACGGACTGCCTTCCGTGCGCTGAGGCTGCAATCTCAAGCGAACGGTTTTTGCAACGTACGCCATAGTGGAGGTGTAAGGGGATTCAAAAACATCCCAGATTCTCATCAGGTCTTCGGTCGATGTATCTTCGGGAATGATGGTCAGAATTTCTGACTCTCCCCACTCTGAGTCTGCCGTTTGCAGGTGAGAAATATCAAGCTGAGTCTGGTTGGCAAGCTCCACTATCGCCCAGCTCATCAGGTCTGCTTCAATGGCGGCGCTGTTCGCATTGGCGATCAGCAGGAAATGCAGATTCAATGGCAGCTCGGCACTGGCATCGGATGTATCAGTGCCCTTCGGTGCAAAGTATCGGCTGCGACCGTGATCATCGATGGTCATTCTGTGGAGATAAATACCCAGCAGGTTGCCGGTCAGCCGGTTAGCAATATCAGCACTACCGAGTACTTCGACTTTGGCATTTGTAGGGCCATCGCTAAGCTCACTGGGTAGACGGCTTTTAAAAAACGCCTCCAGTGCGGTCAGAACGCCTTGTACTCCCTTGTACGATGCCATGCAGTCTCCTTTGCTGCGTTACCGACCAGTTCAGAAGGTCTGCCTCTATGGTCGGGCAAAGATAGAAACACGGTAAAAAATAAGGGGTCAAGGGCTATTTGGACTATGGCGACATTGCCTTGAAGGCGCAATATGACTAGTTGTTTTGATGTCTGAATAACCTGAGTAATTGTTTATCAAAACACACTTTTCAGGACTGATTACTGGTCAGTATTCCGGGTTACGAATATATTTCTCTAAATTAATCAGATGCTTGCTATAAAAGGAATGTCATCCCTTGGGTGAGCCGCTTCTCAGACTCCCAGATCCTGTTTTTCATTCTTCTATGCAAGATTCTTGTCTGTTTATTGATCAAAGAATGAGACGGTATGCGTCATCTATTTGTCATCGGGGAACAGGTTTTTTTTATATACTGGCGCTCAAAGTCTAGATGTTTTTTCATAATGGGCCAGAGACTGAAGGGCTCTTATCGCATTCGATGGCAGTTGCGTTACCAAGCTACCTATTGTTAAACGTGGTTGAAATTTCACCAATTGCACCTATTTAAGAAGAGTGTGGTAAAATTTCGCGCTTATTTTTTCTCTGCGCTTTGTGATCTGAGCGCTTCACCGTGATGAACTGATTCGATAGCCATGACTCTGACCCCGGAAAATGTAGTTCGTGAATACTGGGCCCGCAGCCAGGAACCCCGCAGTGACGCTGAAAAGGTGGCGCTGATAGAAGAAATCCGTGCACTCCTTAAACAGGAAGATGCGGCGATCGTGGCTCATTACTATACCGACCCTGAAATTCAGGCATTAGCCGACGCTACCGGAGGCTGTGTTTCAGATTCTCTGGAAATGGCTCGTTTCGGTCATGATCACCCGGCCAGTACACTTCTGGTCGCCGGCGTGCGATTTATGGGTGAGACCGCGAAGATTCTGAGCCCGGAAAAGCGCATCCTGATGCCGACACTGGAGGCAACCTGTTCACTGGATCTTGGTTGTCCAGCAGAAGAGTTTTCTGCTTTCTGCGATCAGCACCCTGATCGTACCGTCGTTGTTTATGCCAATACCTCGGCCGCTGTGAAGGCGCGTGCAGACTGGGTGATCACTTCAAGTATTGCTTTAGATGTCGTCCAGTATCTCCACGATCAGGGCGAAAAACTGATCTGGGCGCCTGATAAGCACCTGGGGTCTTACATTCAGAAGCAGACCGGTGCAGACATGATCCTCTGGGACAGCGCCTGTATCGTTCATGACGAATTCCGCTCCAAGGGTGTACAGGATCTCAAGAACGTACACCCGGATGCTGCAGTGCTGGTGCATCCTGAGTCACCAGATGCGGTGGTCGCTCTGGCCGATGTCGTTGGCTCGACCAGTCAGTTGATTGCTGCAGCACGTGACCTGCCAAATGACACTCTGATTGTCGCTACCGACAAAGCCATCTTCTATAAGATGCAACAGGAAGCACCGGGCAAGTTGCTGATTGAGGCACCGACGGCGGGGAATGGTGCGACTTGCCGAAGCTGTGCTCATTGCCCGTGGATGGGGATGAACCAGCTGGAAAATATCCGGGACGTTCTTAAAAATAGCGATCAGGAAGTTCTGGTCGATGAAGGCATCCGCCGTAAAGCAGTGCGGAGCCTGGACCGCATGCTCAACTTCCGCAAGCCTGTCAGCGCCGCCTGACGGCTTCAGCCTCGTGGTGGACGCAACAGGGCGTCTACCGCTTTTAACCTCTCTTTTAATGCCAGTTCCCGCTGCAGGTCGTTGGCTTTCTCTGCCTGTCTGATGGCATTCCGGAGTTGCTGGGCGGCTTCCAGATTTCTTCCTGTTGTGAAGTAGTATTCGGCGAGCGCTCGGGAGGCGAGAATCAACTCGCCTTGCTTGCTCGCATTCTGACTGAGTGCCTCCCAGAAGGCGGGAACGTCAGGGTAAGTCTCGGTCAGCTTCCGTAGGACTCGGGTTGCCTCGCTGTAGTTACCGCTTTCTGCAAGCAGGTCAGCGTAAGCACTTTCAAGTGGGAGGTTGTTGGGATGAAGCTTTCTGAGCGATTCCAGTGCCGCCCGGGCGCGCGCCGGCTCACCTGCGGAGGCCGTGATACGTTGATCTAACACCTTAACCAGAAGATGACTCTGATCTGCCAGAGCCAGTTGCTCCGCAGCTTCCGCGTACTGGCGTTGATCATGATGCAAGACGGCAATCATGTAGTTGAGTGCGTCCGCTTCTGTACCACTGGCGTCTTTGAGACGTTCTTTCAGCTCGGTCATGGCACCATCGCCAAGTTGATATCGGGTTTCTGCGCTGAGTTTCAGTATACGGAAGCGGAAGCTGGCCGATGGACTGACGCTGCGGAAGGCGCCAGCCCGGCCTGCGGCATCCGCGACCCGGGTTGCTGTCAGTGGGTGGGTCTGAAGAAATTCGGGGGCTTCTCCACGATACCTGGCAGCATCGAGCATATTCTGAAACATGGCGGGCATCGCTTCAGGAGAGAAGCCAGAGCTGACCAGCGTCGACATGCCAAGCCGGTCTGCCTCACGTTCAAACTCTCGGGTATAGGCCAGCTGATCCTGAACTGCGGCAGCCTGCGAGGTCATAATTCCAGCAATGCCTGCTTCGCCATTGCTGGTTGCGATCAGGATCAGACTGGCCAGCAGTGTCGCCAGTGTTACAGGGTCTCGCTTTCGGGCGGCTTCGACCTGGCGCGCGAAATGTCGTTGACTGAGGTGAGCAAGTTCGTGAGCGAGTACAGAAGCGATCTGATCTTCATTGTCAGCGTACAGGAGTAGGCCATAATTAATACCGACGATACCACCGGGTACCGCAAACGCATTGAGTTGAGGGCTGTCGACCGTGACAAGGTGCAGGTCACTGATTTGTATGTCAGAGTCGGGAACAAGCTGATAAATAAGATCGTGGAACCACTCGAGAAGAACCGGGTCATCCAGCGTCGGTGCCTGGGATCTCAGGTTTCTGAGCCAGCTCTGACCCAGGGCCTTTTCTTCCTGCAGGGAGATCAGCCCAGAGGTAGCATCGCCGAGAGACGGCAGTTGCTGAGCATCCTGTGCTGATACATGTTGCACCGGGCTATAGGTGGCGCAGAGGGTTACGCCCAAAGCAGATAGCCAATTCCTGATGTTCAATGCCCATTCCTGTCTGTTGTCACTGGTTATGTCGCCTGATATTGCCTGGTTAGCACCGCAGTCTTATCGTGAAGCGATAAATTTTTCGACTGATTTCAGCGTCTTAGGTTCATTGTCGCGGTTGTTTCCGTATAATCTGAGCACGACAAACCCTGATACAAGTGTCTAACCCCATGACGCCTGACTCGACTCTCGACGCGAGCGGACTTCAGTGTCCCATGCCTCTTCTTAAAACTAAGCTAGCCCTGCGTGATCTGTCACCCGGACAAGTACTTGAGGTGATGGCAACAGATGCAGGTAGCCTGGTCGATATTCCGCGTTACCTTGAGAAGAGCCCTCATACTTTGCTGAGTCAGAGTGAGGCGGACGCCGATCGTTACATTTTTCTGATTTCCTGCGGAGTATGACATGTTAAAGGTCGTAAAAGGGTGGATAGATCGTTACTTTTCAGATGAAGAGGCATTAGGGCTTCTCTTTATTCTGATCACCCTGATGCTCGTCATCATGTTGCTCGGCAACGTGTTGGCCCCCTTCCTGACAGCGCTTGTGATTGCCTACCTGCTGCAAGGGACGATGAATTATTGTAAGGCGCGTGGTCTCAGTCACCTTACCGCGACCATCGCCGTATTTCTGTTGTTCATGGCTGTGATGCTTACGCTGCTTTTGATTATTCTGCCCGCGACATGGAACCAGCTGATTCAGTTTATATCTGAAGTGCCGCGAATGGCCTCGAAAGGGCAGGAACTTCTTCTTTTGCTGCCTGAACGTTATCCAGAGCTGGTATCCGTTGAGCAGGTAAAAGAATGGACGAAACAAGTGGGAGATGAAGTCGCATCGCTAGGACAGCTGGCGGTTAGCTTCTCTCTGACAGGTATCACAGGTTTGATGGCGGTATTAATCTATTGCGTACTGGTGCCGATTCTCGTGTTCTTCCTGTTGAAAGACTCGACGCAGATTCTCACATGGATTACCGGCTTTCTGCCTGCGAAGCGCAGCCTGCTTAAAAATGTCTGGTCCGAAATGGACGAGCAGATAGCTAACTACATCCGTGGTAAAGCACTTGAGATCGTGATTGTCGGCGGCGTTACCTACATTGCGTTTGTTATTCTGGGCCTCAATTATGCCGCTCTGCTGGCGATAGCCGTTGGCTTCTCAGTGCTCGTGCCGTACATAGGTGCTGCGGTGGTGACCATACCCATTGCGCTTGTCGCTTATTTTCAATGGGGCATAGGTGATGAGTTCACCTGGGTTCTGGTTGTGTATGCCATTATTCAGGCCCTGGACGGAAACGTTCTGGTTCCATTACTGTTCTCTGAGGTTGTAAACCTTCACCCAGTGGCAATCATTGTTGCGGTGCTGGTCTTTGGTGGATTATGGGGCTTCTGGGGCGTATTCTTCGCTATTCCGCTGGCGACACTGTTTAAGGCGGTATTACGTGCATGGCCGGTTGCTCTGTCAGCTGGTACAGAAGAGGCACAGTGAGCGTGATAAATTGGCTGGCTCTGACCCCCGGGCTGACTTGTCAGAGATACCGGGCACCTTTAGACTTGCGCCCCTTATCACCACGTAATGCCTCGTATAACAATAAATCAGGAGATAGGTAACTATGATTACCGGTAGTATCGTTGCTCTTGTTACTCCAATGAACGCTGATGGCTCAGTAGATTGGGAGAACCTTGATCGATTAGTTGATTTTCACGTCAAGGAAGGGACGGACGCCATCGTCGCGGTCGGTACGACTGGTGAGTCGGCGACTCTTGAAACGGACGAACACGTCGCGGTTATCGAGCGCGTAGTAAAAACAGCAGCAGGGCGTCGTCCGGTGATTGCAGGTACCGGTGCGAACAATACCTCAGAAGCGATTGAGTTGACTCAGGAAGCGAAGCGCGTTGGCGCAGACGCTTGCCTGCTGGTGACACCTTATTACAACAAGCCTCCACAGCGCGGTTTGATTAAGCATCATGAAGCAGTAGCGGCGGCGGTTGATATCCCGCAGTGGTTGTACAATGTGCCGGGCCGTACCGGTATTGATATGCTGCCAGAGACGATTGCTGAGCTTGCCAAAGTGCCGCAGATTACGGCGGTGAAAGAAGCCACCGGCGACATGGATCGTGCGCGCCAGCTGATCGATCTGGTGGGTGACCAGTTAGCCGTTTACTCGGGCGATGACGCAACCGCTTACGAGCTGATACTGCTTGGTGGTAAAGGCAACATCTCTGTGACCGCCAATGTTGCGCCCGCAATGATGCACGAACTCTGTATGCTGGCCCTGGATGGTAAAGCAGACGAAGCTCGTGAACTGAATGAGCGTATGATGCACCTGCATAACGCCATGTTCGTAGAAGCGAACCCAATCCCTGTTAAATGGGCTGTTGAGCGCATGGGGCTGAGTGGCTCAGGTATTCGCCTGCCACTGGTAACCCTTGATGAACGCCTGCAGCCAAAAGTAGAGCTGGCTCTGAAAGACGCTGGCATCATCTGACGGAAAACAATGCGACTAATTCTTCTCTCTGCTCTGGCTGTATTCTCAACAGGATGCAGCTGGATTCTCGGCGACAACCAGGCGCTTTCGTATCTCGATGCTCAGGAAGCTGCTGAAACGCAGGTCCCTGAAGGAATGACCCTGAACACATACGATCGCTTCCCTGTGCCTGATCTGGAAGGCAATCCGGGGCCGGGGGAAGAGTTTAAAATTCCTGTTCCAGCACCCCTGACCGTGGCTCGCGAGGATTCTGAGCCAACGTCGTTGAGTGATTTCAAACGCGAGTTGAACCCACGCTTTGTGCGTGATGGCGCGGGCACTCTGACGTTGCAGATTGATGCGCGCTTTGCTCTCTCCTGGTCGCGCGTCGCTGATGCTCTGGCGGCCACGGATGTTAAGCTGACGGACCTTAACCGCAGTATCGGTACTTACTTCCTTGAGTTGCCAAATCCTGCGGCCGAGGAAGATGACCGCAGCTGGTGGGGACGTCTGTGGGGTGAGAAAATTGAAGAGGTTCTGCCGTACCAGCTGAAGATGGTCGAAGCCGGCGATGGTGTTTATCTGACTCTGCAGGAAGATGCAGAAACGCTTGCGGAAGACAGCCTGACGCGGGACCTTCTGACACAGGTTAAACTCCAGCTCGAAAAGTGAGATTTCGTTCTTTAGGCAGTGGCAGTCGTGGTAATGCCACTCTGGTTGAGTTCAATGCGCAGGCGCTGTTGATTGACAGTGGCTTTGCCAGACGCACCATGCTCCAGCGCCTGACTGAAGCGGGTGTTGAACACGGCGCTCTGAAAGCTGCCTTTGTTACTCATGAGCACAGCGATCATGCCAAAGGCATTCAGTCGCTGTGTGAGCATCTGAATATCCCTTTCTACGCCTCGTTTGGAACTGCACGCCGCATGGAATGGACTGGCCATTCTCTGTGGCGTTGTCTGGTCAGCGATAAACCGGTAGATGTTGCCAGTATGCAGGTGACGCCTGTCGTCGTTCCTCACGATGCACATGAGCCTCTGCAATTTGTTATTCAGAGTGCAGAAGGGCGGCGCCTTGGTATATTATCCGACCTCGGATCACTGACACCGCACGTTGTGAACAGCTATCGTGATTGCCATGCGCTTCAGGTTGAAGCTAATCATGATCCTGTGATGTTGGCGAACGGCCCATACCCACCGAGCTTGCGAGCACGTGTCGCCGGTGCTTATGGTCATCTCAGCAATGAACAGTGCGCTGACTTTATTCGCCGGGTAAAATGGCCCGGATTGAAGCATGTGTCTGCTGGGCACATCAGCGAAAAGAACAATGACCGGAACCTGGTAGCTCAGGTTCTGGCTGAAGCAATTGGTTGCTCCCCTCAGGACGTTCCCCTGCTGTCGCAGGATGAAATGTCAGACTGGGTTGCACTGAACGATTAAAACCGACCCTCATTCCCGGAGAAACCCATGGAAAAACGCGAACTTCTTTATTCAGGCAAAGCCAAGTCTGTTTTCACAACAGATGATCCGGACTACATGGTGCTTGAATTCCGTAATGATACTTCCGCGTTTGATGGTAAAAAAGTAGAACAGCTGGATCGCAAAGGCATGGTGAACAATAAGTTCAATGCCTTCATTATGACCAAGCTGGCCGAGGCTGGTGTGCCAACGCATTTTGAAAAGCTGCTGTCAGACAACGAGTCGCTGGTGAAGCGTCTCGATATGATTCCTCTGGAGTGCGTTGTCCGTAACGTTGCTGCCGGCAGTCTGGTGCGTCGTCTGGGTGTGGAAGAGGGCATGGACCTGAACCCGCCAACGTTTGAACTGTTCCTGAAAAACGATGAACTCGGTGACCCTATGGTAAACGAGTATCACGCCCAGTCGTTCGGCTGGTCAGACGAAGCGACGATCAACAAAATGAAAGAGCTGACGTTTAAGGTAAATGGCGTTCTGAAAGAACTGTTCCTGAACGGCAATATGCTGCTGGTTGATTACAAGCTTGAGTTTGGCGTCTTCAATGGCGAAGTGGTTCTGGGTGACGAATTCTCACCAGACGGTTGCCGACTCTGGGATAAAGACACGCGCGAAAAACTCGACAAAGACCGTTTCCGTCAGGGCCTTGGTGGTGTTGTTGAAGCGTATGAAGAAGTCGGTCGTCGCCTGGGCATGGAATTTTAATCCAGGCACCAATCTCCTTATGTATCCGACAAGGCAAACCTTGTCGGATATTGCCATAACTATTGGCTTTTCATGATTCTCTGTGCACACTAAGGACGCTGGCGATTAGCCGGTGCTCTGGAACACAATAAATTACGGGAATAATTCATGAAAAAGACAGCACTTGCGGCTTTTCTGGTCGCGATGACTCCGGTCGCCGCTCAGGCTGACCTGCTTTTCACAGTAGGTGCTAAGGCAAACTCCTGGACTGCTGAACCTAGTGGCCAAGTAGATGATGGCTTATCCGCTGACAGCGAAACCAATGGTCTTGGTCTCGACTCTGATTCTGGCACTAATCTTACTGTGTTCTTCGAGCACCCTGTACCGGTTGTTCCAAATCTGCGTATACGCCAAACGAATCTTGAGTTGGATGGCAGTGGTACCATCGTCACTGAAGAATTTAATGGTATTCAGTATGCCGGCGAAGTAGATAGCTCAATGGACCTGAGCCATACAGACGCAACCCTTTATTGGGGCCTACCTCTGCCAGTGCCTTATGTTGATATTAACCTGGGTCTGACCGCTCGCATGTTTGGCGGTGACGTAATCGTTGATGGTGCCACCGTTTCTGGTTCTGGAAATCGTCGTGAAGAAGTCGAACTCGATTTCACCCTGCCAATGGGCTTTGTTGAAGCGCAGGTCGGCACGCCTTTCGGTATCTACGCCGCGGCAGAAATTAACGCAATCGGCTATGACGGTAATTCACTGACCGATACTGTTCTGACGCTGGGCTATGATCTTCCTGTGCCAGTGGTTGATCTGGGTCTTGAAGTCGGTCACCGCGCATTGAGCATGAAGACCAACAAAGACACCACCGATATTGAAACTGACTTTGATGTTTCAGGTATCTTCTACGGTGCGTCATTTGCTGTAGGTTTCTGATCGCATTGTTAATGTCGATCTGAGAAAAAAGCCGGGGCTAAGCCCACTGCTGTCCCACAGTTTTGG
>NZ_DDKU01000134.1:0-43732 GCF_002339775.1 Thalassolituus sp. UBA2590 | reverse complement strand
TTTCTGAACTTATCTCTTTTGCTTCAGGCAGTGATCTGCCACTAGCGCCGGTGGAGTCTGTCCGCTCTATGACAACGGAGGCATCGGTTATCTTCAACGCGGCGCATCCGGGTGGGATTCCTGACAGCGAGTGCGGTGAAGGCGATTATGAGTATAACGGTGTGCGTTATTACTCCTGGGCAGGGGCGAAACCAGCAACCAACCTTCTGGATCCGCTGGAACCGATCACCATAGCATTTTCTCAGTTCTTCCCGGACGGGGTCGCTAACGATGGTTTCGTGGACCCGTGCACGAGCAACCTGGGTATGGTCATTCGCAATGACTTTGCGATGACTCATCTGGATGAAGTCAATCAGATGCTCGGCATTCATGACCTGAATGAAACTGACCCATTGACGGTATTCCGTACACACGCCAACCGTTTGAAGAACGACGGACTGTAATATGAAAACCAGCATAGTCGTTGTCGTTCTGCTGTTGTCAGCGACCGTCGCTGGATTTTATTGGCTGCCGCAAGGTGATCTTGTGATCAGCCAGTCAGATCCATTGTCCTCGCAGCCAGATTACTATCGGGAGCCCATAGCGGCCACCCCGATGCATGCTCGCATTAATCAATCCGCAACGTTCAGAGGGGCATCACCCGATGGGCGGTTGCAGGTATTGAATGGTGCCCTGATGGTCAATCGCGATCTGAAACGTTGGATGGATTTTTATCTCAGCTCTGTGGGTGAATTCAGTATCGAAGAAATCACTGAATTTATGGAAGCAGAGATGCGCACCTTGCCAGCGCCTGCAGATCAGCAGGCGCTGGATCTTTTGAATAAGTATCTTGCGTATCTCGATGATATTTCCCGGTACGATGAAGTTAGCGGAAGGAAAATAAATGGTGCCGATCTGGCCGGCCTTACAGCGCGTATGGAATGGCTGGAAGATCTGCGGCGGGTGTACTTCGCTGACGCTACTATTGCCGCTTTTTTTGGTGATGATGAGGCTTTGGATCGCTACTCTCTGGAGAGAATGCGCCTTGCACAGAGCGGCGATACAGAAGCTATGCAGCAGCTGGAAAAAGAACTTCCGCTTCACCTTCGTGTTGCACGAGAGAAAGCCCGAGCCATTGAAACGTCTCAGAGCCTGCGGGATTCTATCGATGACCCTGAGGCACTCTGGCAAGCGCGAAAAGAACAGTTTGGCGAGGCAGCCGCCGACCGATTGGCGATTCTGGATGCAGAGCGACAGCAGTGGCAGGCCAGACTTACAGACTACCATGACTTCCTTGAACGCAACTCCGCTAAGCAGAACTTTGATGAGTTGGCTGAAGCCTACCGCGCAGAAAATTTCTCAGTGGTGGAGCAGAAGCGGATCGATGCAGCCTTACAGGCTAGGTCTGCACAAATACCGGAAAGCAGCGCTATTTCTCCTCTGCCTCACGAAGAAGAGCTTGCAGCGGATTGAACAGCGGTGCTGCGGTAATAAGAATATTGTCGCCGCAAAGCTGAGGGTTTACCTCTACAGATAATGGCTGAATATGGCCGAACGAAGCCCCAGCCTCACGGGCAATCAGTTGTGCAGCGGCAAAATCCCAGGGTTTTACCGATTCATAGTAGCCATCCAGACGTCCGCAGGCTACCCAGCATATATCCAGTGCAGCAGAACCCAGGCGGCGTATATCGGCGCAGTGTGCCAGAACCTGCTCCAGTCGTTTCATCAATAACGGCAAATTGTCGATCTCGTACGGGAAACCGGTCGCTATGATTGACCGTGCCAGGTCGGTTTTCTCTGAGCAGTGAATGGGCAGGTCATTGAGTCTTGCGCCTTTTCCTGCTTGCGCATGAAAGGTTTCATCCATAAAGGGGTTGTGCACGACACCCACCCGCGCCTTGCCTTTGTGATAGTAAGCAATTGAAACAGCGACCTGAGGGTGGCCGTGGGCGAAGTTGACGGTGCCGTCTATCGGGTCGACGATCCAAAGGTGTTCCTGTTGGCCGGCGTTAACCAGCTCATCAGGGTTTAATTCCTCAGACAGTATCTGGTGGTCAGGGTAGTTCCGACGAATGGTCGCTGTAATCAGTTCGTCCGCTGCGACGTCTGCCTGAGTGACAAGTTCACTGCCATTCTTATACGAAAGCGACAATGATTTTCTTTGGCCGGCAATCAGGTCGCCGGCCTCTTTAGCCATACGCAGCGCCAGGGTCAGAATGTTGGTTTCGTGCATAATTCAACAACCGCTGGAATTCAGTCTCTAAGAGTATGCGCTCCCGGAACATTGCTTTCCAGTAGGCTGGCCAGGGCTGTGACAGCGAGACAGTGTTACACTGTATCTTTTTATAGCCAGAGCAAACGGTATGACACGAGTACATCTCATCACTGGGTTTTTGGGCGTAGGTAAAACGACTGCCATTCTGGACCTTTTGCAGCAGTCACCTGAAAACGAGAAGTGGGCGGTGTTAGTCAATGAGTTTGGAGAAGTCGGAGTCGATGGCGCCATCCTCGAAGCCAGCGGCGCAGTAGTACGTGAAGTCCCGGGTGGTTGTCTGTGTTGCGTGTCGGGGCTGCCGTTTCAGATGGGGCTGAATATGTTGCTTGCCAAAGAGAAGCCCGATGTTCTGTTGATTGAGCCAACCGGCCTTGGGCACCCTCGCAAAGTGTTGACGACATTGCGCAGCGACGACTATCGCGAGCTGCTCACGGCAGGTGCTAATCTTTGCCTGATAGACCCTCGCCACCTGAAAGACCCGCGCTATACCGACAACGATACGTATAACGATCAGATCACCTTGGCGGATGTCCTGATTGCCAATAAAACCGATCTTTGCTCGCCTGATGATCTTGCCGCGTTCGATGCACTGGTGGCGTCGGCTAAGCCAGCCAAAGCAGCGAGTGCGCGCACGGTACAGGGGCAGGTCGATGTAGGCTTACTGGCGTTGCCAGCCAATCCTGATCGTCTGCAGCTGAAGGATCGTGGTCACCATCATCACCACAGCAAAGAGGCGAGTGCGCCGGTGGCTTTATCGCAGGGTGAAGAACTGCGTCGTTTGGAGAGTCATGGCGAAGGGCATTTTTCCTGTGGCTGGTTGATCACGGGTGAGTGGGTATTTTCTCTGGATGCTCTGCGTCACTGGTTTGACCAGCTGGAATCGGGTGAGAACAAAGTGGTGCGTGCCAAAGCGTTAATCCGGACCGAGCAGGGGCATTTTGTTCTCAACTGGCGGGATGGGGTACTGTCGGAGATGCCAACCCGGCCGCTGGAAGAAAGTCGTCTCGAATTAATTACCGAAACGGCACCCGTTGCCGATGTGCTGGAATCATCCCTGATGAAGTGCCGGAGTGAAGAATGAAATACTGCCCGCAATGCAAAGCCGATATCAATCTTCAGGTTATTGACGGTGAGGAGCGACGCGCTTGCTCGGTTCAGTGCGGCTTTGTTTTCTGGGATAACCCGACACCCGTGGTGGCGGTGGTTGTAGAAACACCGGACGGTGTCGTTCTGGCGCACAACAAACTCTGGCCTGCGGGTAAGTACAGTATTATCACGGGGTTTCTGGAACGTGGCGAGACACCGGAGGTCTGTGCGTTACGGGAAACCGAAGAAGAGTTGGGCCTGCGTGGTGAACGAGCGGAGTTTATTGGTTTCGAATTGTTTGATGGCAAAGGCTTTAATGGCCATGAATACAATCAGATTATCATCGGCTTTTATGTCTATGCCGAAGGGGTCATTACCCTGGATGAAAACGAATTGGATGAATACAAAATTATTCCCGTTGAGAAACTGAAAGGTTGGGGCTCGGCTACGGGTAAAATTGTTCAGCGCTGGCTCGATCGGAAAAATTCCTAAGCTATTACTGATTGCCGGGAAACCTTATAAAAAATACGTTTAATAAACGGTAATAAATACGCCGCAAAACCGTAAAAAAAGTGACCCGGCACTGACATCTGTTTCTGACTGAATACCCGCTGGTTTTTCTACCGGACGGTGATGTAATGAAACATTCTCTTCTCTGGCTGGCGATGTTCTCTGCGAGCGCCGCTCATGCCGATATTCTTATTAATGAAACCGATGCTGATAACCCCAGCACAGATACGGCCGAATTTATTGAGCTGTATGATGGCGGCATCGGTGCTCAGTCACTCAATGGACTGTCACTGGTTCTGTTTAATGGCAGCGATGATGCCAGCTATGAATCTATTTCGCTGAATGGCTTTCAAACCAATGCAGACGGCTACTTTGTTGTTTGCGGTGACGACACTAACGTCAGTAACTGTGATTTGGATCTGTCACCAGACAGTAACCTGATTCAGAACGGCGCGGATGCGGTTGCGCTTTTTTCCCGCCCGGCTTCAGATTTTCCGAAGGATACGCCGATTACGACTGACGGCCTGATCGACGCTGTCGTTTACGACACTAACGACAGTGATGACGACGCTCTGCTGGTATTACTGAATTCTGGTCAGCCTCAATTGAACGAGGCAATGAGCGGCAATAAAGATCAGCACTCACTGCAGCGTTGTTCTGGTGGTGCGCGGGAGACCGAAGGATTTGTCGCCGACCTGCCAACCCCGGGGGAGGCGAACAGCTGTGGCGGCAGCGAGCCTGAGCCAACGCTGGGTGCGTGCGGTGACGCCGCGACGCCGATCAGTGCGATACAGGGCCTGATTACAGATATCACCAATGATGCCAGCCCGCTAAATGGCCAGCAGGTGATTGTCGAAGCCATTGTTACAACAGACCTTCAGGGCGGCGCTCTGGCGAACGGCGATTATTCGTATCAGTACAGCGGCTTCTGGTTACAGCAGGCGGATAGCGAAGCTGACGCTGACCCGATGACATCCGAAGGTGTGTTCGTATACAACTACAGTGAAAACGTCTCTGTTGGTGATCGTGTACGTCTGCAGGCAACCGTCGGTGAGTACAATAATGTCACTCAGTTGAGCAATATCTCTGACATCGCAGTCTGCTCAAGTGGTAATGCGCTTCCAACTGCTGTTGAAGTGACTCTGCCGGTTGCTGATCTGGCAGAATTTGAAGCGGTCGAAGGTATGCTGGTTGAAAGCGACCAGTCGCTGTTGATCAGTGACCTGTTCGGTACCGGTTATGGCTTCGGAAATTACGGACAGTTTGCTGTGTCATCCCGTCTGCATTTTCAGGGCACTGAGATAGCGTTACCCGGCTCGCCAGAAGCGCTTGCCGCAGAGCCCAATCGTGTACTGGATACTCTGCTGGTTGATGACGGTGTGTCGGCGTCGTATCCGGAATATATTCCTTTCCCGGATGCCTCTGGTTTCTCTGCGGATAACCCGGTACGTATCGGTTATTCCGTTCCTGCATTCCAGGGTGTGATGAACGCGTTCCGCGATAATTACACGGTTATTCCTTCGGCCGTCACCATTGATCCGACACACCTACGCACACTGGCGCCGCAGGTGTCTGAGCAGGCGAATCTGGTTGTTGTCGGCATGAATGTGCTCAACTTCTTTAATGGTGATGGCATGGGTGGCGGCTTCCCGACCTCTCGTGGCGCACCGACTCAGGACGCACTCGATATGCAGACGGCAAAAATCGTTGCCGCTCTGGATGCCATGGATGCCGATGTTATTGGTCTGATGGAGCTGGAAAACGACGGCTGGGGTCCTGAAAGCGCCATCGTTGAGCTCACAGAAGCACTGAACGCCGTTCAGGCGCCGGGCGATGAATATTCGGTTATTAATCCGGACGCTGCGGCTTCAGGGTTAGGTACAGATGCTATTGCCGTCGGTCTGATTTATCGCGCTGATCGCGTATCGCCTACCGGTGCGGCTCGTGTCCTTGATTCCAGCAATTCACCGCTGGATGAAAGTAACACTCCACTGTTTGACGACACCAAAAACCGTCCTGCGCTTATTCAGACCTTTAATGTTGATGGTCAGGAAATTACCTTTGCCGTTAACCACCTGAAGTCCAAGGGCTCAGCATGTAACGAGCCTAACGAAGGTGCCGATGGTCAGGGTAATTGCAACATCAACCGTACTCGTGCAGCTCAGGCGCTGGTCGAGTTTCTTGCTGACGATGAACAGGTCATGATTCTGGGTGATCTGAATGCCTACAGCCAGGAAGACCCGATGCAGGCTTTCTACAGTGCTGGTTTTACCAATCTTAAGTACACGGAAGCAGCCACCGAAGAACAGCCATACAGCTATACCTTTTCGGGCCTGTTAGGTTCTCTGGATCATGCACTGGCGACGAGCGATCTGCTGGCTCAGGTGGTGAGTGTCGATGCCTGGCACATCAACTCGGTGGAAGACTCGCTGGTGGATTATCTGACCGAAGCCAATGGTCAGCCGTATTCATCTGTTGATAACTACGCCGCGCCAGATGCTTACCGTTCATCTGATCATGATCCGATTGTCGTTGGTCTGATGATCGAAGCGCCCAATGTTGCACCAGAACAGATAGCCGATATTCCTGCGATTGAGATTACCCGTCGCAATGAAAACATCGAGTTGGACCTCAGTACTTATGTGAGCGATGCTGACGGTGACCTTCTGTCTTATGAGGCCTTAACGCTTCCAGAAGGCATGACACTGAGTGCGATGGGGGTTCTCTCTGGTGTGGCGGATCGTGATCTGCTGAATCAGCTACCTGCGACTGCAACTATTGAAGTCAGTGATGGGGCAGAGAGTGTTCAGCTGGTGGTCGACATCCGGGATGAGCGCCCGGCGACGAATTTTTTCAGCAGGATAATTGAGTTATTCCGCTCAATCTTTTCCTGGCTGTTTGGACGTTAACTTCTGAGCATGTCATGCGCCAGTCGTAGGCAGATCAGAAATTAACTTGTGCCTGTGCTGACTCCAGCAGCACAGGCAGAGCGCCCCGGCTGGCGAAGCTACTCAACAATGCTTCCCAGTCGGGACTTAATAATTCGTTACGATAACCCTGAATAAAGACATTTCGTTCTTTCAGACTGATGCCTTTGAACGCCGTTGTGGTATTCAGCCAGTCTTCCTCAATACCAATAATGTCTTCCGCCGAAATCAGCAGATAAATATCTTTGTATGGGCAGATATTCTGCGCGCTGGTGACTTCTGACGAATAACAGTCAAAGCAGACATCAGGCAGAGACTCTGCGAGTTTTTCGGTAATGTCTGCTGGGCAACCAGCGGTGCATATCAAAGCTGCGCAAGACATCGGAACGCTGGCCGTGGTTGCAGGGTTTTCGACGGTCGGACGTAAAGGAATTCGCTTGAGCATAGCAGCTACACCAGGTGGTGGCTGATGAACTGCATCTCGCGGACAAGATTGCGTAAACAGCGCTCACCACCTGGGCGAGCCTTGTACATATGGCGTAGGGCGAAGAACACCTGATACAGAGCATCGAAGCAGAGGGTGCGGGAGGCTTCCTCGCACTCTGGGTCGAGGCTGATTGAACGTAGGGTCGTGTAGATTCTGCGCAGCCAGCTTTCCTGCAAGCGTGTTAAGCCTGAGGTTCCAGCCTTGATGGCAAGGTCAAGACCTGTGTCCAGATAATGATCCAACAATTCACTATTCAGCGAACGGTAATTGGTGATGCTCAGTTCAAGCACTGTAAATTGATCGTGCCGGGACAAACCAGGGGTAGTATCACAGGGCTTTGGGTCGTCTGGGACTGGTTGCATGGATCGCATTAGCTCTTCCTCCATCGGATAAGAATAAGTTAATGCGAATTATTATCAGTTGCAATATTTGGCTTATTGCAAATATCTATCAGAATTGGATTTTAGATAGTGAAAGCTGCTTCGATAAAAAAGCCACATTCGATAGAAAAAGCAAAATTACCAGTTGAAAGGCTTCTCGCCCCGGGCGTTCAGTTTCACCCAGCCTTCTTTTCCGGAGTCGCTTTCTGATTCTTCCCAGCCACTGTCGCTACAGCGGACTTCGGTCTTTAAGGCTTGCCAGGCAGCTCGTGCTGCTTCCAGGTCGGTATTCCACGGCGTATCGTTCTGTTTGAACCAGAGGCTGGAGAAGTTCTTTTCAGCGTTGGCGTTCATATAGATGTCCATACCGCCTGAACGCCAGTGTTGATGAGCGCCGGTGTCCTTTATTGTGTTGATCTCTCCCAGCACGGAACGTAGCCACTCGGTAACTTTGGCTGGGTCGCCTTTCATCAGGTAAATCTCAAGGTCCGGGAAGCGTTCAGTCATTGCGGGTATCCGAAAACAGTCGAAGTAGGGTGAGCATTATATAGGCGCATAGAGAAATAAGGGCACCGCTTGCTGCGGTCGTCAGACCGATCAGCGTCACGACTTCCTGAGCCAGAGACGGCGATATTCGGTTATCGGCGAAAAGCATGGCGCCTGCGCCGGCAAAAAACAGTGTGGCGCCAATTGAGAAACGGGTCAGATATCGCCGCTCTTTACCCTGTTTTGCAATGATCCACTCTTTCAATGCCATGTTTGAGGCTGTCGGGCATGGGCCCGGTTCCGTTAATGATGTCAGGCTATCAGTGTAGGAGGGTTCCGGGGTTGAAGAAAGAGCTGGGGGATGACGTACGCAGCTACCGCCAACGGACAGACAGTTGCCCCAGCAGCTGCGTGGGTCAGGCCACCCTCATAGCCCTTATCTATAGTAGGGCCCGTAGTTAACGCTGGGGATGTGGCAGAGTGTCGCAGTCCGGGATTGAATCCACTGGCCTGATCACATATAATCGCCGCCCTTCGTTTTTCTGTGCCCTGTGATGGCACGGAAATCCGGACTCCTTGCCTTACCGGATGGGCCGGAAGGCTATAAACCCATAAGGAGCTGAAAATGCGTCATTATGAAATCGTTTTCCTGGTTCACCCGGACCAGAGCGAACAAGTACCTGCGATGGTTGAGCGTTACACCAACACCATCGAATCTACTGGCGGTAAGATCGACCGTTACGAAGACTGGGGCCGTCGTCACCTGGCATACCCAATCAACGATGTGCACAAAGCGCACTACATCCTGATGAACGTTGAATGTACTCAGGAAGCGCTGGATGAACTGACTACTAACTTCCGTTACAACGACGCTGTTCTGCGTAACATGGTTATCCGTCGTGACGAAGCTGTGACTGAAATGTCTCCAATCAAAGCGGCAGAAAGCCGTGAAGACCGTCGTCGCGCTGAGCGCAACGAAGCTTCTGAAGCGAAAACCGAACAGTCTGAAGAAAAGGCTGAACAAGAAGAATCTTCAGCTGAAGACAACGCTGAGTAATAGGAGATCAGATCATGGCTCGTTTTTTCCGTCGTCGTAAGTTCTGCCGTTTCACCGCTGAAGGTGTGACCGAGATTGATTACAAAGATCTGGACACTCTGAAAGGCTACGTTACCGAAACTGGCAAAATCGTACCAAGCCGTATCACCGGTACCCGTGCAAAGTATCAGCGTCAGCTTTCTACAGCAATCAAGCGTGCTCGCTACATTGCTCTGCTGCCATACACTGATCAGCACGACAAATAAGAGATACGGTTAACACTGTATCATTACTAATTTTCGTAGCCCGGCATCCGTGAATGAATGTCGGGAGACAAAAAGACACGGTGGCTTATTAATTCATAAGTAAGTCACCCTGTAATGAGGAATCATCATGCAAATCATTCTGCTGGAAAAAATCGCAAACCTGGGTTCACTGGGTGATCAGGTAACTGTTCGTCCGGGTTACGCTCGTAACTTCCTGTTCCCACAGGGCAAAGCGGTTCCTGCGACTAAAGCAAACGTTGAACAGTTCGAAGCACGTCGTGCAGAACTGGAAGCTCAGGCTGCTGATAAGCTGTCTGCCGCTCAGGCCCGCGCTGAGCAGATCAACGAAATTGAACTGTCTGCCGCAGTTAAAGCAGGCGACGAAGGCAAGCTCTTCGGCTCACTGGGTAACCGTGACGTCGCAGACCTGGCTTCTGCCGCTGGTGTTGAGCTGGCTAAATCTGAAGTACTGCTGCCAGAAGGCCCAGTGCGTCAGGTAGGTGAGTACGACATCACCATCCGTCTGCACCCAGAAGTTGAAGCAGTACTGAAACTGCACGTAGTTGCTGAATAAGTAATTACCGCGCGGTGGCCGCAATGATGGCTCATTGCGGTAGATTAAGGCACTATTGGTTCCCACTGATAGTGCCTTTATTTTTTGCATTGAAGATATGAACGAAGAATTCGGACAGGATACAGAAAGCGTCGGCAGTAGCCGTATGCCACCCCATTCAGTTGAAGCAGAGCAATCAGTGCTGGGCTCCCTGATGCTGGATGAGCGCGCCTGGGAGACTGTCTCAGAAACCCTGCTGGATACCGATTACTACCGTCACGATCACCGGATCATCTTCCGGGCTATTCAGCATCTCGTCGCTCAGGAACAGCCGATTGACGTTGTGACAGTTGCGGAAGAGCTTGAAGAGCGCGGACAGCTTGAGAAAGCAGGCGGGGCCTCTTATCTGAGTCGGCTCGTTGATATGACCCCTTCAATCGACAACTGTGCAGCCTATGCAACCATTGTCGCGGAACGCTCACAGCAGCGTAGCCTGATCGAAGCCGCTAGTGACATCATCGAGAAGGCCTATGAGCCGGGCGGTGCAGACGCTCTCACGCTGGTATCCGATGCAGAAAAATCCATCGCCCAGATTGCCGAAGGCAACCGCAAGGATGGTGGCCCGGAGTTGGTTGCCCCTATCCTCAAAAATACGCTTGAGCAGCTTGATCAGATGTTTAATCAGCCTGAAGGGCTGACGGGTCTGACAACGGGTTTTACTGAGATTGATAACAGGACTTCGGGCTTCCAGAAAGCCGACCTGGTGATTGTGGCGGCACGTCCATCCATGGGTAAAACCACCTACGCCATGAATCTGGTAGAGAATGCGCTTCTGGCGACCAAGCGACCGTGTCTGGTGTTCAGTCTTGAGATGCCGTCAGAATCTATCGTGATGCGTATGTTGTCTTCGATCGGGAAAATCGACCAGACCCGAATCCGTTCGGGTAAGTTAATTGATGAAGATTGGCCGAAGCTGTCAGCTGCGGTCAATATGCTGAAAGACCTGCCGCTGTACATTGATGACACCGCTGCGCTCACACCGCAGGAAATGCGTGCCCGTGCACGTAAAGTGTACCGCGAGAACAATAATGATCTGGCCATGATCATGGTCGACTACCTTCAGTTGATGCGGGTATCAGGCCCTTCTGAGGGGCGGACGCAGGAGATTTCTGAAATCTCGCGAACCCTTAAGATCATCGCCAAAGAATTTAACTGCCCAATGATTGCCCTGTCACAGCTTAACCGGTCACTGGAGCAGCGTCCGAATAAGCGGCCAGTGAACTCTGACTTGCGTGAATCCGGTGCGATCGAGCAGGATGCGGATATTATTCAGTTTATTTATCGTGATGAGGTCTATAACGAAGACTCTCCCGATAAAGGCATTGCCGAAATTATTACCGGTAAACACCGTAATGGTCCGATTGGTATCGACCGTCTGGCATTTATTGGTAAATACACCCGATTCGAAAACCTTGCTCATGGCTATGACGGTGATGACGAATATTGATTCGTCATCAGCCCGATTTTAATCAGTAGGTAGTTCCCATGAAATTTACTCCCGAGCTGGAGATCCCGGGCGGTTGCATCAAACCGCTGCACTACGACGATATCGACGGTTTATTCGAACTGTACAAACATCCTGAAATACCCGGCCAGCGCCCTCTTGAAGACAAAGAGCAGCTGAATCGTATGATTGATTACAGTGTTCAGATGGCTGCCACTCAGCGTGGGATGATGTGGGCTATCGAAACGGACGGGCAGATCAAAGGCATGGTCAGTGGATTTGACTGGCAGCCGTCAAATCTGCGAATTGTGATGCGCGTTGATGGCTTACCCGCTTTAACGGTAGAAGAGCGAGCGGGGGCATTGAAAGCAGCGATCGGATTCCTGAGCAAAAAATACCACGTCCGTAATTTTGCTTATCAGTGGATTGAAGGTCAGTCTGACGATATTAAAGTCGCGCTCTCAGAATGTGGTTTTACTTTGGCTGCGCGCTTGCGCGACGGCTGGCGCACTGGGAATACCGAGTTCTCAGATGTAGAGCAATATCATTGGGTGTCCAGTGACGATAAGCCCGTACCGAGAAAACTGGGTGACGATGACGAACTGGGCCAGAACCTCAATGCAAATAAAAGAGGGGAGTCCTGATGAGTTGGAACTTCGAAACAGAACACTTTTTTATTCGCCTGCCGGTTTCTGATGAGGACGGAGCAGCACTGTTTAAGCTGCTGAGTAAAAACTCGACAGTAGCTCATATTCCGCGTTTGCCTATGACTGTTGAAGCTCAGGCGCTGGATGAATTACGTAGAATCGCAATGCGATTCGAGACGCGTGAAGCGGCCTTCTGGTTGATCGAACGTAAGTCAGACGGAGACGTTATTGCACGTATCGGCATTCAGTACATCAACTGGATGATGCTGAACGCTCAGATGCAATGGGAGCTGTCGGACCGGTGTGGTCTTGAAGAATTGCAGGAAGTGCTTCCTGTTATTGTAAATTACCTATCACAGGACCTGCATTTACATCGCCTGGAAATGCGTTTGAGAGCGGGTAGTGACGGTCAGAGCAAGCTACTGACTGCGTTGGGCTTTTCATGCGAAGGCACGCTGCCTTCTCAGCAGGAGTTTGAAGGCGAAGATATTGATCTGGATGTTTACTCCTTACTTACAGGAGAGCTGAAGGCGTAATTTCACGCTCGCTGACAGAATAAAAAAGGCCGCAGATGCGGCCTTTTTTATGATGCAAGAGTAAAGCTCGGTCTTCAGGAGTCGTTCTCGTGAGAGATACTCAACGACACGCTGCCATCGAATTCCTCGGACAAGTGAAAATGGATAGGCCGGCAGCAGACCTGGCAATCCTGAATATAGTTTTCTTCTTCCACATCGCTCGGATCAATAAAGACGGTTTGATATTCGCCACAATACGGACAGTGAATACCTTGCTCTTCAAGAAACATGTCAGAGGTCTGCCATAAGGTTTTTCAAGCGGTCTTTTTGCTCATCACGGGAAAGCGGCGTTGTGGTTTCTTGTGGGAGAGCACGAGGAAGATCAATTTCCAGATCTTCGCCATTTTGTATGCGGTTTAATAAGAGGTCGTAATTTCTTTTAAAAACCGGGAAGACTTTTTCTTCGGGTTCGTTGGCAATAAAAAACCAGTCAGTTGCGCGCCCGGCGAAATAGACCGCGGGGTGGCTCCAGTTAAACTCTTTCTTCGGCGATGGTGCCCGGCAGGCTTCGACGTAAGCTGCGTGAGCGGCGGGAAGGCCCAGTACTTCAGCAACGTCACAGCGTGCCAGTACTTCGTGAACGTTAGGTAGCCAGCCATTTTCTTTTACCGCTTTTTCAGCGGCACGCATGATGACTTCACCACTGTAGTCCCCGAGCAGGCGCAACCACAGTCGTTTCGCCATATTCATGGTGTCGAGGTCGGGAAACGCCTTCAGAAACTGGTTGTGATAGTTAAATCTGAAGAGCTCAAAAATCTGGTTAATGGCAGACAGCTGGTCGTCGCTTGGCGCGCTATTTTGCCCAGCTGGTGTCACTGAGTCGGCTGACGCTTGCTTCAGCTGTTGAGTAACCCGGTTGAGTACCTGCTTGCTGTCCATTGTTGGCTCCTGTTGGATTGCCAGAGGATTGAGCGTGTCGTTTCGCCCATTGCTGCTTCACGTATTGTAAGAAGCGGCTATTCCAACTGTTGTGTACCTGATTCGAATCCCGCCAGTATAAAACAAACTCGGCGACCAGTGCGCTGGCGAATTCGCGTGGAATATGGCCCATGCCCAGAATGTCGTAACAGTCTTCGGCGGGCTGCCAGTTGCTCTCGATGCGGGTAGGCATAGGTGAGTGTTCAACGGCGGCGGTGTAACGCGCCCACTGTTGGCGGACATGCTGAATAAATTTGCTGTTCCAGGTTTTGAATACGTCGCCGCGCTCCTGCCAATAGAGAACAAATTCGGGCACTGCATCTTCAATAAACTGCGGATCGATACCCGCGCGCTGCAGGATCTGCAATGCATCGCTGCTGGGTTGCCAGTCTCCGGTAATGGGCTGGGCTTCTTCCTGAGTTGGCTGAAAGCCTGTCCGTTCCTGCTGTCGCCGGAAACGGCCAGCGTCGTTCTGCGCATAGACCCACTGATTTTTTATAAAACGGAAGAAGCGTGTGTTCCAGTCATTACGGTTTGAGCCCTGTTCCTGCCCCTGCAGTATGAAGGCATCAAGCTGTGAAAACGAAAACGCGCGAGGAATGCCATGTTGCTCAAGTCGCTGAACGGCTTCCTCAGAGGGTTGCCATTGCTCAGGCATAGGCGCAGGACGGGTCGGTTGTGGCTTACTCTGCGGCTGCGCAGCTACTCGTTGAACCGTCACTGACTGAGCAGGGGATGTATTGCGCTCGGGTGCGATCTGAGGCGTAGGGGCATTACCAAAGCTGAATACGATGCCCGCAGCCTGAGTAAAAGCCGGGCCGTGCAACTGCAACAATCCTTTGGCTGTCAGGGAATCCAGTACCCGCACTATGGTGCTGTCGTCCCAGAACGGCACCTGGCGCCGGAGAGTATCGCTGTTCAGACGTGCCTGAGGCTGGGTTTGCAGGCGTGCGGCGTCATTAAGAACCGACAGCAGTATTGCTTCTTCGAGCCCGATCGTTGCCGCGAGTGTCGCAGAGAGACTGATGGCATGATCGCTGATTAGCGGATGAACGGGCATGAACGACTTCCGGGGTGTAAGTAAGGCTGACATAATGACATAAGCGCTCCGGTGTTCGCACCGGCGCGAACCCAACATTGTACTGATTTTCAGGAATCTTCATACGCCTATGACCCGTCCGACACGTGCCCTGCTGAAATGGTCGAATCTGCGTCACAATTATCGAAAAGCACGCGAAGCTACCTCTCATGAGGCGTACGCCGTGATCAAGTCCGACGGCTATGGCCATGGCATGGTGGCCTGTGCCAATGCACTCAGTGGTGAAGCCGATGGGTTTGCCGTTGCCTGTGTTGATGAAGCGGTAAAACTGCGCAATGCAGGTATCCGTCAGCCTATTCTTGTCTTAGAAGGCGCCTACGATGCTGAGGAATGGGAGCAGGCATCAGAGCACCATATTCAGCTTGCGGTTCATCACCCTCAACAACTGAAAGATCGTGCAGAAGCTCAACTTTCTGATGATGTGGCGGTCTGGCTCAAGGTCAGTAGTGGGATGAACCGACTCGGCGTAAAGCTGGAAGATGCCCCTGAAATGATTGCTCGCATCCGCAATGATCGCGGTCTGATCCTCCGGCATGTCATGAGCCACTTTGCTACCTCGGATGAGGCGGATACCTCTTTCTACGAAGAGCAGAAGCAGCGGATGATCAGTCATGCCTGGCCGGTTCCTCTCAGTCTAAGTAACAGTGCCTCTGTCATCCGTGGTGGCGTTGCGGAAGAAAAGGTTATGCGTCCCGGTATCATGCTGTACGGAAGCTCCCCTTGCGAAGACATCAGTGCAGGCGAGGCAGGTCTGAAACCTGTAATGACGCTGCAGTCGGCTTTGATCAGTGTGCACACCGTAAAGGCGGGAGACACTGTTGGCTATGGCTGCACGTGGACGGCGCCTCGTGACAGCCGTATTGGTGTGGTCGCCATCGGCTACGGTGATGGCTACCCGCGTCATGCCCCCAGCGGAACGCCCGTTAATGTCGCTGGCCAGCGTTGCGAATTGGTTGGGCGAGTATCCATGGATATGCTGACCGTCGATATTACGGATGTTCCAGAAGCGACCATCGGTTCTCCAGTTGAGCTCTGGGGGGAGCTGGTGGATGTGGATGAGGTAGCAAGATTGGCAGGGACGATCAGCTACGAGCTTTATTGTCGACTGACGCAGAGAGTGCCTCGTATTAATTTGCAGTAACCATCTGGCAAAAGCCATCTTGCAGTAGCCATCCGGGATTCGTTTCTGCCGGTAATCAGATCTCTGGAACAGACTGGTGCGCGTCTCGGGCTGGCCAATTGCGGCCAGACGGGGACAAATCCTGCCCGACTTTGCATAATGCTGTCCTGATTATTTTTCCCGGTAAGAGAGCGCATCATGCCCTGGCAACCCATCAGCAAAGCTGACCACCGCTGTTTTGGCTGCGGTACAGAAAATCCACACGGCCTGAATATGAATTTCGAGACTGATGGCGAGAAGGTCAGAACGGTTGTGACGATTCCGGAGCACCTTCGTGGTTGGGCGAAGCTTGCCCATGGTGGAGTTACCTCAACCATTCTGGATGAGGTGATGGGTTGGGCCAGTATGTATTTCACTAATAAGTACCCACTGACCAGAGACCTGAACGTCACGTTCCAGAAGCCTGTTTACGTCGACCAGACGGTAACGGCAACGGGCTGGATCAAGGAGCAGAAAAATCGTCGGAAGTTTCTCCTCGTCGGCGAGCTGCATGACGAAAGCGGAGAGTTACTGGCTTCTTCATCGTCCGAATTCGCTATGTTCGATAAAGATCAGTTCCTTAAGTTAGGGCTGGTCGGCGAAGAGGATCTGGACGCAATGACCTGTACATTCTCCTCATCACACGATTACGGACACAGTTATTCAAATGACTGAGGCGGCGCAGATACCAGAGGTAAGCAAGGTGGAATCGGCCCTTATCGTGGAAGGGGGAGCCATGCGCGGGATATACAGCGCAGGTGTCCTCGATGAGTTTATCCGTGCAGATTATTATCCCTTTGATTGGTATTTCGGTGTATCGGCGGGCGCGTCGAATACAGCGGCCTATATCGGAAAAAAATATGGGCGCAATTATAAAGTCATCACCGACTACTGCCGGCGGCCCGAGTTTAAAAGCCTTCGGCGCTTTCTACGTGGCGGCCACCTGATCGATATTGAGTGGTTGTGGGATATTACCGAGCGCGAGCTTGATATTGGTCTCGACGAAATCGATAAGCACAAAGGCCGCTTTCTTGCCGTTGTTACTGATGCCGAAACAGGAGAGGCTGACTACATTGCTCCTGAGCGTCACGAACTGTTTCAGGCAATTAAGTGTTCTGCCGCTATGCCTCTGGCGTTCAGAGACTCCATCAGGTTTCGTGGACGTACCTGGTTGGATGGCGGTGTCGCCGACTCCCTCCCCGTAAAAGAAGCGTATCGTCGCGGTGCACGTAAAATTATGGTGATACGTTCTAATCCGGCTTCTTACCGTAAGCAGGCTTACCGTTTCCGGCACCTCTTTCCTTATATCTTACGGCAGTACCCGGCGGTAGCGCGTCGTTTGCAGCGGCGTCATATTGAATACAACGAAGCGCTCGACTTTATTCGCAACCCACCTGACGACTGCCAGGTCATCGAGTTGTGTCCACCAGAAGCGTTCTCTGCCGGACAATTTACTACAGATATGCAGATTCTGGACGAAGCCTATGCCATGGGCAAAGCCGACGGAGTTAACATTCTGAGTCAGAATCTGATCTGACTCAGGATAAAAGCGACTCTCTACTGACGCCCGAATTGTTCAACGGTATAGTCACTCTGAACACATCCTGGATGACTTTCCTCTTTTAAAAACAGGCTTAGAAATATGTCACGCAAAACGCTCATGACCATTCATCTTTACCTCGCTGCTTTCTTTGCACCGATCATGCTGTTATTTGCAGTCTCTGGTGGCCTCTACCTGACGGGCGTCAAGGGGAGTGTAGAAAAGGGTGAGAGTATATTTTTACCCTCAGTGAGCATTGATGCAGATGCGGAGAAAGAGTCACAGGTCCAGAGTATTCTGGAACAGGCAGGGCTGGACGCTGATTTTGAATACGTTAAAGATCGCGGGCGCCTGCTTCAGACACGGCCTACTAGTCGCGACTACTACGAGCTCGAACCGACGCCGCAGGGCATGAAGATCACGCCGGTATCGCCAGACCTTGTTGCTTCATTGATGGAACTACACAAAGGTCATGGACCGGGCCTGTTTCGTATTCTTGAGCAAGTGACCGCGCTTGGTCTGATCCTGATTCTGATTTCGGGCCTGATTATTGGTCTGAAGTCTCCTCTGTTGAAGAAACCAACCATCGGTCTGACGGCAGCAGGTATTCTGGTGTTTGTGGTTCTGGCAGCGGTTCTCTGAACTCGTGAAAAAGTGGTAAATGGTAGGCTGGCTATAAACGGGTATAGTCAGTCATAAAACGCACTCAGGAAGAGAAACAGCATATGGATCGTGTTACAGGTGTGTATATTCTTACGAAGCGGCTGATCATTATGACAGCCGTTTCGATCTGCATTTTTACCGCGTTGTTCTCCGCAACCTTCTTACACGAAGGCCGCTTGATGGTCAGTTGGGCTGTGTTTGTTTGCGGTATTCTGGGTGGGTTTGTCAGTATTCAGCAGCGAGTAAAAACAGTCACGGATCAGGAGCTGCGGTTGCTTACCCGTTCCTGGTTCCAGATTCTGCTGATACCTATCTTTGGTGGCCTTTTTGCCCTCGTGCTCTACAGCCTCTTCTTGTCAGGGATAGTTTCAGGGCATATGTTTCCCTGGTTCTACATCCCTGAACCGGATGGACATCCCGACAATGCATACATCGTCTCTTTTTTGACCGAGACCTATCCAGCGACAGGCCAGGATATGGCCAAGCTCTTGTTCTGGTCGTTTGTTGCAGGGTTCTCGGAGCGTTTTGTCCCTCAGATTATTAATCGTGTGACGGATCAGGTTGAGGAAGACGAGCTTCAGAAAGGCAAATCAGGTTCGGACAAGCGTGACGCTACAGCAGAAGGAAAGGAGGCAGCAGAAGATAAGACTAAATGATCTTCCGCTGCCTCAGAATCAGATGATTTGTGGGGCAAGACTCGATGTATGTGCCTGAAGTCCTTTCTCAATCTCAGCGTAAGACTTTTTACACCAGACGCGCGTCCGCTGACGTTCCATTAACGACAGCGTGCCCTCTGCGCGTTCGGTAAGATTCCCGGCAGCCCAGAAATTCAGCGACAGTTTGTCGATTTTACGCATGGTTCCATCGTGTAGCTCATTGATGACAATGGATGCTTTTGGGGTAATCCCTGCATCAGCGATTGTCTTCTCAAGGCTACTGAAATCGCCACCACGGCCATAGTTGTGAACCATGACACATGGGAGTTCATCCTGATAGCGATCGAGAAAAGCAGCAGCCAGTCGCGCTGAATCCATGCCATCGTCGACGACGTACCAGAAATAGCACTTCACGCCGGTTTCTTCACATAAGGCGCTGACGTCGTTGTCATCCATCCAGCGCTTAAGGAAACGTTCACTCTGAGCCGGGAGGTCAACGACAACATTGACGTCGTTCTCCAGGGCGGTTTCAACAATACGGTCCGCGCTCTCGAACTTATCCAGATTTACTGGTTGGGTGAACTCAGGATAAAAGCGGGTCAGGGTGTCGTGGGACTGATCCGCGTCGAACCCTGCGTAGTGCATGTTGTTATCAAGAAAGTACTGCGACAGCAGGCGGGAGAATACGGATTTACCGACACCGCCTTTTTCGCCACCAATAAAGTGGATTGTGCTCATAGTGTGTCCCTGCGATGCCTGCATGGGCAGCAGGCAAAAATGTTTGAAGGTCGACTACGCTAGCACAATCCGGATGTCGGAATTATTTCAATTGTCGTCTTTGACGACGATCACTTGAGTGACTCTCGACCATGCGCCCGGTTAAAGTCGAGCGTAGGGCCGACGGGCACGATGCGCGTTGGGTTGATCATGTCGTGGCTGTAATAGTAATGACGCTTGATGTGGGAGAAGTCGACGGTGTCGGCAACGCCCGGATGCTGATACAGGTCGCGCACGTAGCCACTGATCGCCGGGTAATCTTCGATGCGGCGCAGGTTGCATTTGAAGTGACCGAAGTACACGGCGTCGAACCGGATCAGGGTTGTGAACAGACGCCAGTCAGCCTCTGTCAGTACACTTTTGTCCCCATCTCTGACCAGATAACGCTGCTGCGTCAGTCGTTCCTCTAGCCAGTCCAGTGAGTCAAATAATTCGCTGAAGGCAGCTTCATACTTCTCTGCTTTCGTAGCGAAGCCGGCTTTGTACACGCCATTATTGATCGTGTGGTAAACCCGCTCATTCACTTCATCGATCTGAGGTTTCAGATGCTCAGGGCAGAAATCCTGCTGATCGCCGGTAATATTGTTAAAGGCGCTGTTCAGCATACGGATGATCTCAGCAGATTCGTTGCTGACGATACATTCCTGCTGTTTATCCCAGAGCACAGGGACAGTTACCCGGCCCGTGTAATCCGATTTATTGCGGGTATAAATCTGATGCATAAAGTCGCTGTGATAAAGCGGATCGCCAGAGCTGCCTGCCTCGGTATCAAAGGTCCAGCCGTGGTCCAGCATATCGGGAGATACGACAGACACACCAATATGGCCAGCAAGTCCTTTCAGCTGACGAAATATAAGGGTGCGATGTGCCCAGGGGCAGGCGAGAGAGACATACAGGTGATAGCGGCCCGACTCGGCCTTGAAACCAGCATTACCGGAAGGGCCAGCACTGCCGTCTGCCGTTACCCAGCTTCGTAGTTGCGCGTCTTCGCGTTCGAACGCACCGTCTGACTTATCGGTGTCGTACCATTTGTCGTGCCACTCACCTTTTACCAGCAGTCCCATCTGAGCCTCTCTTGGTCATCATCTTCTGTTCAGGTTAGCAGCGGGCAGCATGGGTAAAAACCGGGATTCTGGAACAATGGGTTGCAAGCGGTAAGGGAACCAAGCCACATGGCCTGTTGATCAGGTGCCGCAGAAGGTCCTGAACACCTGCTCTGCTGGCAAGGGGGGCGTTTCATACGCGGCGTATTCGGCATGTTGCTCGTAGGGCGACTTCAGAGCGCCGAGTAAAGCTTCAAACGGAGCGTAGTCCCCTTCTTCCGCCGCCGAGATCACCGCCTGCACCTGATGATTGCGGGGGATGATGGCAGGGTTATTCTGTTTCATCCGCTCTTCAGCCGCTTTCAGCTCTTCGCGTTCGCTCAGTCGTGCCTGCCATTTGCTGATCCAGTCTGACAGGCGCTGCCTGAGGTCATCCGCTGAGCGGGCATCAGGTGAATCAAATAGGGTAAACAGAGCGCTGGTATCATGATTCGAGTCTGTACAGTCACTCAGTCGTCGGAAAAACAACGTGAAGTCGAGACGGCTTTCATCAAGAAGGTCGAGCAGAGACTCGAAGCTCTCCCGGTCGCCAGTCTCGACTGAGCTGAGGCCAAGCTTCTTCGCCATGCCGGATTCCCAGGCACTTTGGTGCATCTGGACATAGTCATTGAGAATCTGAGTAGCGTCATCAATCGCCTGTTTCTCCACTGCTTCGCTGTCGGTGTCATTCATAAACAAAGGGAGCATGGCTTCAGCCAGACGGGTCAGATTCCACTGTCCAATGGCAGGTTGGTTAATGTATGCGTAGCGACCCTGTTGATCAATTGAGCTGAAAACTTTTTTACGATTAAACGCATCAATAAACGCGCAGGGGCCGTAATCAATTGTCTCGCCACTGACGGTCATATTGTCGGTGTTCATCACGCCATGAATAAATCCAAGGTTCATCCATGATGCAATTAATTCTACCTGTTTCTTAACGATATTTTTAAACAGTGATAAATAAATATTCTCGCTTTCAGGGCTGCTTTTAAGCTCGGGGAAATGCCGGTCAATCACATGATCTGCCAGCGCTTTCAGGGCGACATGATCTCTGCGTATCGCAAAATACTGAAACGTCCCGACTCGGATATGACTGGATGCCACACGGGTAAATACTGCACCGGGTTCGCGCTGCTGGCGAATCACATGCTCGCCTGAGCTGACCACCGCGAGTGCCCGAGTGGTCGCAATACCTAAGGCATGCATGGCCTCGCACAGAATGTACTCGCGCAGCGCGGGCCCGAGCGGGCTGCGACCGTCTCCACCGCGCGAAAAGGGAGTGCGCCCAGATCCTTTGAGTTGGATATCTTTCAGTTTCGCGTCGCTGTCGTAAAGGTCACCCAGCAGGATTGCGCGGCCATCCCCGAGTTGTGGATTCAGGTTGCCAAACTGATGCCCGGAATACGCCATCGCCAGTGGGTCGGCATTGTGTGGCACCAGATTGCCGGAAAATACCTGAGCGAGTTCTTCATCACCGGCATCGCTGAATTCGATATTTAATTCGGTCGCTAAGGGCGCATTGAAACGAATCAGCGTCGGAGTTTTCACCGGTGTGGGCATAACGCGTTCGAAACACTGCTCAGGGAGTTGCGCGTAGATGTTTTCGAACGGGAAGACGACAGGCATAGCGATGCAACCAATAATAACTGAGTATATTGATAGGGTATTATTGATTGTGGCGTATGTATACCAGAGCAGGCCCGAGATAAAAAAAGAGCACCCGCGAACGGGTGCTTAAAAAAAGGGCCTTAATGATGCCGGGTCTCCCAACAAACCGACATCAGCCCAGGAGGAGAAATGCAGCGCATTTCATACCAGAGGAGAGGTAAAGCTTTTTTCCTTAAAAGAAACCGACTTTAGAAGAAACCCAGAGGGCTGGTAGCGTAGCTGACCAGCAGGTTCTTAGTCTGCTGATAGTGCTCCAGCGCTACTTTGTGCGTCTCGCGACCGATACCGGATTTCTTATAACCACCGAAGGCAGCGTGTGCCGGATAAGCGTGGTAGCAGTTGGTCCATACCCGGCCAGCCTGAATGCCACGGCCCATGCGATAGGCGCGGTTCATGTCGCGGGTCCAGACGCCAGCACCGAGACCAAACTCAGTATCGTTGGCGATTTGCAGGGCTTCGGCCTCGTCTTTGAAGGTAGTCACACTGATGACTGGGCCAAAGATTTCTTCCTGGAAAACACGCATTTTGTTGTGACCTTTGAACACGGTCGGCTGAATGTAGAAGCCAGTTTTAAGGTCACCTTCCAGTGTTGCTGCAGCACCACCAGTCAGGACTTCTGCACCTTCCTGTTTACCGATTTCGATGTACTTCATAATGCGGTCGTACTGTTCTTTCGATACCTGAGCACCGACCTGAACGTCCGTATCCAGTGGATTACCGCGCTTGATGGTCTGAGCACGCTCAACGACCTTGGCGATAAATTCGTCGTAAATACTTTCCTGAATCAGAGCGCGGGATGGGCAGGTACAGACTTCGCCCTGGTTAAAGAAGGCGAGCACGGTGCCTTCGACGGCTTTGCTCAGGTAGTCGTCTTCCATCTGCATCACGTCTTCGAAATAGACGTTCGGCGACTTGCCACCCAGCTCAACGGTGCTTGGGATCAGAGTTTCTGCTGCGCAGCGCAGGATGTGCTGGCCAACCGGAGTCGAGCCGGTAAAGGCGAGCTTAGCGATACGGTCGCTGGTGGCCAGTGCCTGACCGGCTTCTTCACCGACACCATTAACAATATTGAGAACACCCGGTGGCAGCAGGTCACCGACCAGTTCCATTAGCACAAGAATGGACGCCGGGGTTTGTTCAGCAGGCTTCAGAACTACGCAGTTTCCGGCAGCCAGCGCTGGGCCCAGTTTCCACGCGGCCATCAATAGCGGGAAGTTCCACGGAATAATCTGGCCAACGACGCCCAGAGGTTCATGAACGTGGTACGACACAGTGGTCTCGTCCAGTTCAGCCATACTGCCTTCCTGTGAACGCAGGCAGCCGGCGAAGTAACGGAAGTGGTCGATGGCCAGAGGAATATCTGCTGCCAGAGTTTCGCGCACGGCTTTACCGTTATCCCAGGTCTCGGCAACGGCCAGCATTTCGAGGTTTGCTTCCATTCTGTCTGCAATTTTGAGAAGAATGTTTGAGCGCTCCTGCACTGAGGTTTTGCCCCATGCAGCCGCTGCAGCGTGTGCGGCATCGAGTGCTTTATTGATATCGTCGGCGTCAGAGCGGGCAACGCGGCAGAACACTTCGCCGTTTACCGGGCTGACATTGTCCATATAGTTGCCATTAACCGGAGCAACGAACTCACCGTTGATGTAGTTACCGTACTGTTCTTTATAGGATACGACAGCGCCCGGCTGTCCTGGGTTTGCATAGATCATGGTGTTATCTCCGTTGTTATTCTTACCGGTCCTTTCAGATCTTCGACTAAAGTATTAGTCGGCCCAATCTGCCGGCGTTTTCTGTTGTGTGACTCCAGAGTATGTGGTCTATTGGGGTGATGACTTGCACGACAGTCCGCAAGAATGTTCTCTGAGTCCCGCTGGTGTCAGGATGTGTAACTGGCCCGCAATTACACACGAGAGCGGATTGGCAGACAGAGGCTTTTTCTTAGAACGACTCTATGTAACGACGACGGCGCATTTCTTATGACTACAGAACATCGACCGGGCAGTATGGCTGCACTCGCAGGTGCTCATCGCCAGAAAGTCGTCCCCAGCGAATTAATAGAAAACCGTACGGTATATGCCAGCCAGTTAGCCGAGTTATCTGTGTATGACACTTATGAACAGGCCGATCGTATCCGTCTGGATGCTGGTGAGTTGTTGTACTGCGGCATGATGACCGGCCGGAAAGTCATGCATGGTATGGATGGTTTTTCGACGGAATTTCTTCCTCACGAGTCCTTCGTTGTTGCGCCCGGTGAATATGTTGAAATCGACTTTCCCGAAGCCACGTTAGATACCCCCACCACCTGTATGACGCTGGAAATACCGCGCGAGACTCTGCTGAAAGTCTGCGATCAGCTGAATACTGTCAGCGAGCGACCGAAAGATCTGGGTGAGTGGGAAGTCGAGACACGTCAGTGGCATCTCGCTCACACCGATGCTACTCAGCAGCTACTAGAGCGTATCGTCGCCAGCCACGTACAGAAAGAAGACGATTGTGACCTGGTATTGAACTTCGGAGTAAATGAGCTGGTAGCGCGGATGCTACGTCAGCAGGGGCGGGATTTCTTACTGCGTTGTGTGCAACAGAACCCGACCCAGTCGGGCCTGACGAATGCCGTGGCTTATATTGAAGAGAATCTTGCACAGTCGGTGGATATTGATCAGCTTGCGCGTGTTGCCTGTATGTCGCGCACTAAGCTTTTTCAGCAGTTTAAAAATAGCCTTGGGTGCAGCCCAGCCCAATACCAGCAGCAGCGTCGCTTAGAACACGCCTGCAAACTTATCCGTAGCGGAAAAAGTATTACCAGTACCTGTTATGAACTCGGGTTTTCTAATCCAAGTCATTTTTCTCGTCGCTTCCATCAGCAGTACGGCATGACGCCGAGAGAATTTGCGTCGCGTTGATTTCTGTTTTTCAGGTTTTATTAATTTCCTTTTTTGTTTTTTCTATTTATTTCTTTTTATATTTGTTTCTTTTTTCTGAAAATAATGACGCGTTTTTTATCACGAAAAATACTGTCTAATCCGAAATTTTCTTCGATAAACAGAGTCGTTTTTTTATGCATGAAAATCACGTGGGTCGGATCACGGTTGTAATGCCAGTGCATGAATTTTTCGGCATTGCTCCAGCGACTTGTCATTAAAGCCAGAAGGCCTCCCGGCTTTAACATTGATACTAATTTCTTAAGCTCATTTTCCGGGTGGTGGAAGTGCTCAAAGCATTCAGTAGCCGTGATGACATCGTAGGGCGGAGATACGCCCTCCGGAAAGAAAAACGGGTCATAGTTATCACAGTGGATGCCGTTCTGCTCAAGCAACACAGAAAGGGTGGGGCCCGGACCACAACCATAGTCCAGCGCTATTGTCTTTTCTTTCTGCTCGATGAGATCTAATAACGGCGCCAGCAGAATATTCAGAAACCCGACATAGCCTTCGTCATCTATGCTGTTCTCGTGGGTTGCATAGTATGCTTTCTCTTCATCTGCACTCAGGTAGTCATTGGGATGCATATACGCCAGATAACACTGCCCGCAGGCGAGATAACGACGCGGCATGGCGCTGTCGAGAACCGAAATCTGCTCTGTTTCGTGGCACAAAGGGCAGGGGGGATAAGTCATGTCGGGTATTCCGGTGTGTGCATTTTGCCTACGGCGACCAATTCCGCGACAATAGAGTGCATAGTATCCAGCTTCTGAGAAGCCCGGCAATCATGAGACAGTAATGAGGCGCACAAACCCATGACAACCCGTATCGCCATCAACGGTTTTGGACGTATCGGCCGCTGTGTGCTGCGTGCGCTTTATGAAAACGGTTACCGGCAGGACATCGAAGTGGTCGCGATCAACGAGCTGGCAGACATTGAGTCGCTGAGCTACATGCTGCGTTACGACAGTACGCACGGTCGCTTCAATGGCACCGTCAGCATCGCTGATCAGCAGCACCTGATGGTCAACGGCGATCGTATCTGTGTTCGTCATATCAGTGATCCGGCAGAACTGGATTGGGCTGCGCTGGACGTGGACCTGGTGCTGGAATGCAGCGGCCAGATCCGCTCACGCGAAGATGCCGAGCTGCACCTCAGCCGCGGTGCGAAGAAAGTACTGATTTCGAACCCGGCAGACAGCGCAGTCGATAACACCATCATTTATGGTCACAACCATGACTCACTGGCGGCGGATCAGCGCATTGTTTCTAACGGTTCCTGCTCGACCAATGCTCTGATTCCGGTACTGACATTGATCGATCAGGCCTATGGCATTGAAGCCGGGGTCACGACCACCATCCACTCCGCGATGAATGATCAGCCAGTGATTGATGCCTACCACTCAGACCTGCGTCGTACCCGATCATCTGTGCAGAGCATTATTCCTGTCGATACCGGGTTACCCGCGGGGATCGAGCGCCTGATGCCGCAACTGGCCGGCAAAATAGAGAGCCTGCACGTGCGTGTGCCTACCATCAATGTCTCGGCGTTGGATATCACGTTGCAACTCAACAAAGCGACAGATACCGAAGCGGTGAATCAGTTACTGGCGACAGCGGCTAATCAGAGGTTCGACGGTATTCTGGGGCTGACCCGTGAAGCCCACGCCTCTATCGATTTTAATCATGATCCGCGTTCGGCCATTGTGGATGCGACTCAGACCCGGGTCAGCGGCGGACGCTTGCTCAAACTGTTGGTCTGGTTTGATAACGAGTGGGGCTTTGCTAACCGTATGTTGGACACGGCCAGTGAGATGATTGTGATCAAGGCCTGATTAAGCGCTTTTCTCTTCCCCAAACTGTAACTCGGCCAACCGCTTATACAAGGGCGAGCGTTCAAGCAGTTCATCGTGCGTGCCGACAGCCACTATACGCCCCTGGTCCATCACAACGATGCGGTCGACGTGTTTGATGGTCGACAGACGATGCGCGATCACAAAGCTGGTGCGGTTCTGCATCAGTTTATCTAACGCCTGTTGCACAAGGTACTCGCTCTGGGCATCTAAGGCGCTGGTGGCTTCATCAAGCAGGAGGATTTTCGGATCGTGCAGAATCGCTCGGGCGATGGCCAAGCGTTGCTTCTGACCACCCGATAGTTTCACGCCGCCTTCTCCCAGATACGACTCGTATTGTTCCGGCAGCTGCTGAATAAATTCATCGGCATGCGCCGCTTTGGCGGCAGCGAGAATATCCGCATCGGAGGCGTCAGGTCGGCCGTAGCGCAGGTTTTCCAGCACGTTAGTGCTGAACAGCACCGGCTGTTGAGGCACTAGAGCAAACTGGCTGCGCAGGCTCTGTAACTGCCATTCAGGCAATGGTGTGCCTTCCACCAGAATTTGCCCATGTTGCGGATCACGAAAGCGCAGCAGCATATCGAACAGGGTGGATTTGCCTGCCCCGGATGGCCCGACCAAGGCAATGCGCTCGCCAGCGCGTACCTCGAGATTGAGTTCTGTTAAGGCTGCTTTGTCTTGCCGCGAAGGGTAGTGGTAACTGACCTCTTGAAATGCAATCTGAGTCTCGCTGTGCTTTACGGCAGGAGTCACATTGTCGGCGGGTGATCGTATATCAGACTCCGCCGCCATCAGTTCACGAATACGCTCTGCTGCGCCCGCCGCGCGTTGAACTTCTCCGTAGACTTCGGTCACCGCGGCCAGCGAGCCGCCGACCATGATGGCGTAAAACACAAAGGCGGCCAGATCGCCGCCACTCAGGCTGCCGGTAATCACATCGTGACCGCCGACGTACAGCATGCCCGCAACGGACCCCATCACCAGAATCATCACCAGCGCGATCATAAACGCGCGTTGGCGAATGCGCAGCAAGGCGACATCGAAGGCGGATTCTGCCGCGTCGCCAAACTGTTTGTTTACGCTGTCTTCACGAGTAAAGGCCTGCACGACTTTGATGTGTTGCAGACTTTCCCCGGCCCAGGCGCCGACGCTGGCGACTTTGTCCTGGCTTTCGCGCGAGAGTTTTTTCACTTTTCGCCCGAAAAACACCATAGGAAACACCACCAGAGGCACGGCTACTAGCACGATCAGGCTGAGTTTGAGGTTGGTGATAAACATCAGGGTAATGCCGCCCACAAACGTGAGGGCATTGCGTAGAGCAAAGGAAAACGACGAGCCAATTACGGTTTGCAGGAGCGCAGTATCGGTAGTGATCCTGCTCTGGATTTCGCCAGACAGGTTATCTTCAAAGAAGGAAGGCGGCAGAGTGACTAAGTGTCGGTAGAGGGTTTTACGGATGTCAGCGACCACCCGCTCGCCAAGCCAGGACACCATATAGAACCGGAAGTAAGCCCCGACTGACACTGCAACCACCAATACGGCGAAAAAGATCACCGCGTCTTTCAGGCCTTCGACTGAACTGGCCGCAAACCCCTGATCGATCATCAGGCGAACGCCCTGACCAAGGCTGAGCGTCAGGCCAGCCGTAGTCACCAGTGCGATCACTGCAATGGTTAAACGCAGTTTGTAAGGGCGGATAAATTGCCAGAGCCAGCGCAGCATCAGAAAGCCTTTGAACTGTAATTACACAAAAGGGTAAGCAGGCTATCGGCACTGACCGAGGTAAACAAGGTAAAGGTCAGTTCTGGGCGGTGATTGTCATGTGTGTGCCGATGAAACGCACTGTTCATGCTGGTATACTCCCGCGCGAATTTTGATCGATCTGGCTGGTTGCATAAATAGGCACCGCCAGTCGTGTAGGCGTTGGCGGTAAGTCTCTGCTGACACGCGGTGAATACATCCTTGTACGCTCGGCTGCCGCGTCCATGCGGCAGACGGTCAGCCGAGGCTTATCCGCAACGCCTGACAAACAAACGACTCCATTATCTGGGACATGACTATGACTGTTTTGAAAATGACCGACCTGGACCTGAAAGGAAAACGGGTTCTGATCCGCGAAGACCTGAACGTGCCGGTAAAAGACGGCAAGGTGACTTCTGATGTGCGTATCCGTGCGTCACTGCCAACCATTCAGCACGCGCTTGAAGCCGGTGCCAAAGTCATTGTGATGTCTCACCTGGGTCGTCCGACCGAAGGCGAATACGCCGAAGAATTCTCCATGCAGCCTGTGGCTGATCACCTCGCTGACCTGCTGGGTCGCGATGTAAACGTTGTTAAAGACTTCCGCGTGGGCATCGAACTGGCCGACGGCGAACTGGCACTGCTCGACAACGTACGCTTTAACAAAGGCGAAAAGAAAGACGAAGATGAACTGGCTAAAGCCTACGCCGAACTGTGCGATATCTTCGTGATGGACGCCTTCGGTACGGCGCACCGCGCTCAGGCATCGACGCACGGTGTCGCCAAATTTGCACCGGTTGCGTGTGCAGGTCCTCTGCTGGCTGCCGAACTCGATGCACTCGGCAA
Source organism: Thalassolituus sp. UBA2590 (assembly GCF_002339775.1). Lineage (NCBI taxonomy): Bacteria > Pseudomonadati > Pseudomonadota > Gammaproteobacteria > Oceanospirillales > Oceanospirillaceae > Thalassolituus > Thalassolituus sp. UBA2590. The sequence continues at coordinate 14,096 of NZ_DDKU01000134.1, read as the reverse complement.
AGCATTGGATAAACCAGCTCGTCCGCTGGTCGCCATTGTGGGTGGTTCTAAAGTGTCGACCAAGCTGGAAGTACTCGAAAGTCTGTCCGACATCTGTGACCAGATCATCGTGGGTGGCGGTATCGCCAACACCTTCCTGGCGGCAGCAGGCAAGCCTGTTGGTAAGTCACTGTACGAAGAAGACCTGATTCCAGCGGCGAAAAAGCTGATGGAAAAAGTGTCTATCCCAGTACCAACCGACGTAGTGTGCGGTAAAGAATTCTCTGAAACTGCCGTGGCGACTCTGAAGTCTGCAGATGAAGTAGAAGCCGACGACATGATCTTCGACATCGGCCCGGATTCCGCCAAAGCACTGGCAGAACAGCTGAAAGAAGCGAAAACCATCATCTGGAACGGCCCGGTAGGTGTATTCGAATTCGACCAGTTCGGCGAAGGCACCAAAGCGCTGTCTCTGGCGATTGCTGCGTCTGACTCTTTCTCCATCGCGGGCGGCGGTGACACCCTCGCGGCAGTAGACAAGTACAACATTGCTGAGCAGGTGTCTTACATCTCTACCGGTGGCGGTGCATTCCTTGAATTCGTAGAAGGCAAAGTACTGCCAGCGGTTGCGATTCTGGAAGAGCGCGCGAAGTGAAAGCTTTAATGTTGATTGCTGTTTGCCTGCTCACGGCTTGCGCACAGCACACCATCGATAAGGACTCAGCCGTTCAGCAATCGGTGGATCAACAGAACAGGCATTTTGAGACGATGGGCGTGCCGAGGAATCACCAGCCTCAACCGCAAGCACCGTTTTACTAGGCGTTAGCCGAGGGAAAAGGTTTAGCTTAGAAAGATTGTCTCCATTTAAGCCCCAGCAATGCTGGGGTTTTTATTGGAACTTGTGAAAGCGTTGGGTGAAGGATAATGTAGCAGTCAATCGGAATGATCATTTGTTAATAAGGGATTGCTAGCTGTCTTATGAAAGGAAAAATCTGCCACTGGAAAGATGATGGAGGTTTCGGCTTCATTCAACCTGAGGACGGCTCTGAAAAAGTGTTTTTCCACATCTCTGTGGTAAAAACGAACGCTCGCAGGCCCCAAGTAGGTGACAGCGTGCTTTTCGAACCCACGCGAGACGGTAATCAGAAGCTTAAGGCCAGAGGGGTTGTGATCGAGAGCGTGCCTCGAGGCACTCAGAAAACTTACAAGCGCTCCAAAAAACAGATTGAAGGACCCAAAAAAGACATCCTCGATTACATCTGTATTCTTACCGCTTCAGTCGCGGTTGCTGCGATAGGTGTTGGACTATATTGGTCTAAAGGCGTTGGCGATTTATGGCTCTTTTGTGTCATCGCCGCGGTCGCAATTTTAATTCTGAATCGGCAGAAGAAACCAGCAGACAAATCGTTTGATTGTGCTGGTTGCGGAAGTCGGGCGCTTCATGAGATGCGAACTATCAGAGCGTGGAATAATGGCTTTACTAGATTTTACTGTAAAACTTGTCACTCGCAGTGGTTAAAAGATAATCCCTCGCAGCCGATTAATTCGACACACAGCAAAGGAAATGGCTGTATTGGGATGGTCGCAATGATGGTCCTTATACCAACGTTAAGTGGCTTTGCTTTGTTCCAGTGGCTTGCCTGAATCGCTATCGCCAAACTCAAACGGGACGAGTTTCAAATGCTTTGACCACCTTGCCGCCCGACATTCTCGCCCGGAGGTTTCTATCCCCACCTTTAATCGCTAGAATACCCGGATATTTTTTAGTCCCCATTTTATAGACCCATTGAAGGTATTCTCATGGCATTGATCAGCATGCGTCAGATGCTGGACCACGCAGCCGAGTTCGGCTACGGCGTACCAGCGTTCAACGTAAACAACCTCGAACAGATGCGCGCCATCATGGAAGCGGCAGATAAAACGGATTCTCCAGTGATCGTTCAGGCGTCTGCGGGTGCCCGTAAGTACGCAGGTGCTCCGTTTCTGCGCCACCTGATTCTGGCTGCCATCGAAGAATTCCCGCACATCCCGGTATGTATGCACCAGGATCACGGTACCTCTCCGGCGGTATGTCAGCGTTCTATCCAGCTGGGCTTCAGCTCAGTGATGATGGACGGCTCTCTTGGTGAAGACGGTAAAACGCCAACCGATTACGAGTACAACGTTGATGTGACTCGTCGCACCGTTGAAATGGCGCACGCTTGTGGTGTTTCGGTCGAAGGCGAATTGGGTTGTCTGGGGTCTCTGGAAACCGGTCAGGCTGGTGAGGAAGACGGTATTGGTGCAGAAGGCACTCTGTCTCACGATCAGATGCTGACTGACCCTGAAGAAGCCGCTGACTTCGTACGCAAGACTCAGGTAGACGCGCTGGCGATCGCGTGCGGTACCTCACACGGTGCGTACAAGTTCACCCGTCCGCCAACAGACGATATTCTGGCCATCGACCGTATCAAAGAGATCCACAAGCGTATTCCGGATACTCACCTGGTTATGCACGGCTCGTCTTCTGTACCTCAGGAGTGGCTGGCGGTGATCAACGAGTTTGGTGGTGAGATTCCAGAAACTTACGGTGTGCCGGTTGAGCAGATTGTTGAAGGTATTAAGTACGGCGTTCGTAAAGTGAACATCGACACCGACCTGCGCCTGGCGTCTACTGGTGCGATCCGTCGCTTTATGGCTCAGAACCCATCTGAGTTTGACCCACGTAAGTACCTGAAAGAATCTGTGAAGGCGATGACTGAGATCTGTATCGCCCGTTACGAAGCCTTCGGTACTGCGGGTAATGCGTCTAAGATCAAAGCGATCTCTCTGGACGATATGTTCGAGAAGTACCAGAGCGGTGCTCTTGATCCAAAAATCAGCTGATCTGTTGATCCAGTTGATAGTAAAAAGGCGCTTCGGCGCCTTTTTTATTGCCTGTATTTCCTGCACCATAATAAATATAACCAAAAAGGAATGAAGATGAGCAGGCTAGAGCACAAAATACCCCCTCCCTTGGTTGGCCTTTTATGCGCACTACTGATGTGGGGGTTAAGCACGCAGACGCCGGTAATACACTGGTGGGGAGTAACTGCACAAACAGTGACGGGTGTTTTAGTCGTCATCGGCCTGTTTCTGGATTCCGGTGGGCTTGTCTCATTTATCCGCAAGAAAACGACCATCAATCCGATCAAGATCGAGAAGGCGTCAGCGCTGGTCACCGGTGGAGTGTATCGATTTACCCGCAACCCCATGTACCTGGGAATGGCCTTACTGCTGAGCGCGCTGGCTGTGTGGCTTCAGAGCCCGGCCTCGTTCATTGGCCCTGCTCTTTTTGTGGGGTACATCACCCGCTTCCAGATAATTCCGGAAGAGCGGACCCTGCTCATGCTCTTTGGTCAGGATTACTCAGATTATCAGGCCAGGGTCAGGCGGTGGCTCTAGGGCATCCTGGTATACGGCCTTAGTCACGGGTCGGAACACTTTTCGAAATTCCAGCATATACTGTAAGGTTTTTCCTTTTGGGCCTTTAGTGTGTCTGATCTATCCGATGCTCTGGAGCAGCTTACCTACGCCTTTGACCCGGTTGCTGTGCTGAAGGGCAGTAAGCTGCTAGAGCAAAGTCTGTTGAGCTTACTCCGTACCGCACGAACAAAGCTGAGAATGGAAGTCGGCTTTATATCGCGCTTCGATGGGGATATGCGGACCTTCTATCTGGTAGATTCGGCTCCGGGTGTTGATATTGTCCGGTCTGGCGGATCGGATTACCGGGGTGAAAGCCTGTGTCAGAGGGTCGTGGATGGCCGCGCACCGCAACTGATAGGAGATGCACAACAGACCTCCGGGGCAAGTGACCTCACCGCTGTGAAACTGGTGCCGGTCGGGGCTCATATCAGTGTTCCTATCGTGTTCTCTGACGGCTCTGTGTTTGGCACCTTTTGTGTTTTCAGTCGTTATTCCATCCCTGAGCTTAACTATCGAAGCCTGGCGATGTGCCGGGTGTTTGCTGATGCGATCGCGACTATGATCGAAGAGGCAGAGGCTTTACCTCAGTATGAATCTGAGCATCGTATTCAATTGAAAAGCGAAGTTACCGAGCTGATCACCACACATGGACTGAAGTATGTTCGGGTTCCGCTGGTTAATCTTAATACTGGTAAGCAAGAGGGCACGGAGTTAATACCGAGCCTGGTGAGGGCAACAGATAACATAGCGAGCCCACTACTGCTTGTGCACCAGGCTGTTCGTTTAGGTCTCGCAAATCTGATAGGTGTAAATTTAATTGAGCAATTGCTGGCTGAGCTATCAGCATCACCCCATGAAAGACATGTAGTAGTTAACGTTACGCCAGAATTTCTCGCAGAGTTTAATTTTACAGCTTGGCTCAATAATGATCTTTGTGGCCGGATAGTTTTTGAGATATCTGAACACGACCGCGTTGCCAGTTATCATGAACTGAAGCGAATACTACAGCCGCTGCGTCAATCTGGTATCCGGTTGTCTATTGATAATGCGGGGGCCGGATTTGCATCGATGCAGCATATATTGCAGCTACAGCCTGAGTTCGTAAAACTGGATAGTGGCCTTACTTGTGGCATCGCCTCAGACACCGGCCAGCAGGCGATGCTGCAGGCTCTTTTGCTGTTCTCAAGGTCTCAGGGAAGCACCTTAGTTGCGGATGGAATATCGGATAAACAGGATGAGGACTACCTGCTCCACTCCGGGATATCACTTGGGCAATATTGCCAGTAGTTCTACATATCTTGAGCAGTAGATTCTTGCGTTTAAGTTTATTTGGGAAGCTGGCCATAGTTTGGCGTATTTTGTCTTCTATCGTCGGTTCAATCACCATAAACCGAGCTGAAAATACGATATTTGCCTGAATGACCGTTGAAGATTTATTCACGCTTTGCAGAAATAATCCGTACAAACGCTCCATATTTGACCTGACTGGAGAATGCTGGGAGGTGTCACCTTGTGGGGCATGTTTAATTCCGACAGAGTGCTATAGTTCCATGGTGAAGAGTCTGAAGGTATCACTTAATGGAAAAGCGCCCGGATGTCGCGAGACAGCTCGCAGAGGTGATCAATGAGCCTGCTCCTAAAAGCCCGGAAACACTGAAAACAGCGATCTCGAGTCTTATACGTTCTGTACGTGATCGGCTTGATATGGATGTGGGTTTTTTATCTGAGTTCAGCCAGGATCAGCGGGTATTCCGTTTCGTCGATTGCGCCAGTGATGCCAATCTGGTGTCTGAAGACAGCTGTGGCCCATTAAAAGATAGTTTCTGTGAGATGATCGCCGATGGCCGCCTTAAGCAGCTGGTACCGGATACTGAAGTAAGTGGCGAAACAGACCTGGTTCCCGAATTTACGACGATTCCCGTTAAATCCCACGTCAGTGTTCCTGTTGTTTTGTCTGATGGCCATACCTTCGGTACGTTCTGTATTTTCAGTCGTGAGGTTAAGCCAAAACTTAATAATCGTAGCCTGATGCTCGTACGGGTTTTCGCTGATGTTATTGCGGCTTTGATTGAAGATGCTCGTAAAGGCAGCGAAGAAAATCGCCAGCGTCAGGAAGTCATTCTCGATATTCTCGAGCGTGATGAGTTACTTCTGCACGCCCAGCCAATCTGTGCTCTGACAGACCGTTCCGTTAAGGGGTTTGAATTACTGGCGCGTTTATCGACAGACCTTGATCTGTCACCGGCTCAACTCTTTATTGATGCGGATCGCCTTGGCCTGTCGTCGGCGATTGGCCTCAGAGTAGTAGAGAAGTCTAAAGAGGCCCTGGCGGTGCTACCTGCTAATGCATATGTTTCTATCAACGTAACGCCGTCCTTCCTTCTCCAATGTGATATTTCAGGAATTTACACCCCTGAAGAAGCAAAGCGTATTGTTCTCGAGCTGACAGAGCATGAGGAAATCGCGGACTACGACCTCTTAAATGCCCGCCTGAAACCGCTTCGGGATTCGGGGATGCGTCTGGCCATTGATGATGCGGGTGCAGGCTATGCGAGCATGCGTCACATTCTTTTACTCAGCCCGGATATGTTGAAACTGGACATGAGCTTGATCCGTGACATCGATCAGGACAGAGATAAGCAGTCTCTGGTTGCTGCGCTGAGGGGCTTTGCCGAAGTTCAGGGATATAAAGTTGTCGCCGAGGGGATAGAAACCGAAAGCGAACTCGCTGAGTTAGAGACGCTGTTTATAGGCTACGGGCAGGGCTATCTTTTATCTCGCCCGCAGCCATTAGCAACGTTTACTGAATGACGTAGTGCGGCTGTCAAGCAGCCGCTGCAGTATCTTTAATTTTCTGTACCATGGCCCGCAAACCATTTCCTCGTGTCGGGCTAAGGTGCTTCACTAAGTCGACCTGCTTAAAGTACTCATCACTGTCGAAAGTAAGAATCTCTGCTGGCGTTTTAAAGTTGTATGCCGCCAGCACCATTCCCAGCAGCCCCCGAACAATATGTGCATCGGAGTCGGCTTCAAAGACAAGCTTTCCATCTTCCGCAGAGTGATCAATCCATACCTGGCTCTGGCAGCCACGAAGAAGAAACTCATCGGTTTTCTTGTCGTCGCTCATTCCGGGAAGTTCTTTCCCCAGGTCAATAATGTACTTATAGCGTTCTTCCCAGTCATCGAAGAAGCTCAGAGTATCGACGATGTCTTCACTGGTAATACTATTTCCAAAAGGACTTTCGAAGGACATGTTGGCTCCTTATAGAGATTCAATGAATGTGCGAATACGCTGAGCCGCTTCAATGCACTCCGATGTCTCAGCAACCAGCGCCATGCGAATACGGTGCTCACCAGGGTTAATACCTTCGACTGTACGCGAAAGGTATGAGCCCGGCAGTACAGTCACGTTCTGTTGAGCAAACAGCTGCTGAGCAAATGTTTCTTCGTTAATCGGCGTCTTGGGCCATAAATAGAAGCTCGCTTCCGTCTGTTTAACGTCCAGTACCGGGCTGAGAATCTCAAGAACTGAGCGGAACTTCTGAGTGTACTCGCTGCGATTCTGCTGTACGTGGCTTTCATCGTTCCAGGCTGCGATGCTCGCTAGTTGAGTGTGAACCGGCATCGCGCAACCATGGTAAGTACGGTAGAGCAAAAACGGCTTCAGCAGATCGGCGTCGCCGGCAATAAAGCCAGAGCGCAGGCCCGGCAGATTTGAGCGTTTAGACAGCGAGTGGAATACCACGCAGCGTTTGAAGTCTTTGCGGCCGAGTTGCTCACAGGCTTCCAGCAGGCCCATCGGTGCATCGGCACCATCCACATAAATTTCTGAATAGCACTCGTCGCTGGCGAGTACAAAATCGTATTTATCGGCCAGTTCAATCAGTTTTCTGAAGTCGTCCAGCTTCAGGGTTGAGCCGGTCGGGTTGCCAGGAGTGCAGACAAACAAAAGCTGGCAGCGGTGCCAGACCTCTTCAGGCACAGCATCGTAATCCGGGTTGAAACCGTTTTCCTCAAGGCATGGTAAGAAGTGCGGTTCGGCACCTGAAAGGTAAGCTGCGCCTTCGTAAATCTGGTAGAAAGGATTCGGAGAAACAACCAGAGGACGATACTGGCTGCGATTAACGACTGCCTGAGTAAAAGCAAAGATGGCTTCACGGGTACCGTTTACCGGAATGACCTGAGATACCGGATCGACGTTCTCCAGCGAAAAACGGCGTTCCAGCCAGCTGGCGATGGCCGAGTTCAACTCTGGCAGGCCCTTCGTCGTCGGGTAGTTCTCAACGCGTTGCAGTTCTGTGCGCAGGGTATCAAGTACAAACTCCGGCGCTGGGTGCTTAGGTTCGCCAATCGACAGGGCGATATGCTCCAGATCTGCAGGAGGCGTGACCTCGCCCTTCAGTTTGGCCAGTTTTTCAAATGGGTAAGGCTGGAGTTTGCTCAGATCTGGGTTCATGCCGCTTCCGGTCTTGTTGTTCAGAAAGCGCGCATTATAGCCCTTTTACAGCGCAATTCCGATTGTGTGAAGTAAACAAGAAAGCCCCGCCAGTCTGCACTGGCGGGGCTTTTTATTTGCTAGTTAAAGCAGGTCTTATTTAGACGCTTCAACGATACGCTTCATGTCAGTCATGTAGCCACGCAGCTCAGCACCAACCCACTCAACTGGGTGGTTACGGATAGCTTCGTTAACTTCGATCAGACGAGCGTTGTCTACAGAATTAGACTTCAGGTTCAGGCCTTTACCGATCACGTCAGTGCTGATGTGTGGCATGAACTTCTCGCGCAGCAGAGGTACGGCAGCGTGAGAGAACAGGTAGTTACCGTATTCAGCCGTGTCAGAGATAACAACGTTCATCTCGTACAGTTTACGACGTGCAATAGTGTTCGCGATCAGTGGAGTTTCGTGCAGAGACTCGTAGTAAGCAGACTCTTCAACGATACCGCTTTCAACCATAGATTCGAACGCCAGCTCAACGCCCGCTTTGATCATAGCAACCAGCATGATGCCGTGGTCGAAGTATTCCTGTTCGTCGATCTGAACGTCAGAAGCTGGTGCTTTTTCGAAGCCAGTTTCTGCCGTTTCTTCACGCCATTTCAGCAGGTTCGCATCGTCGTTTGCCCAGTCGGCCATCATAGTGGAAGAGAATTCGCCTTCCATGATGTCAGCCTGGTGCTTGCGGAACAGAGGACGCATCAGTTCTTTCAGTTCTTCAGCCATGTCAAACGCAACGATTTTCGCTGGGTTAGACAGACGATCCATCATGTTAGTGATGCCGCCGTACTTCAGAGCTTCAGTCACAGTTTCCCAACCGTACTGAATCAGCTTGGCTGCGTAGCCTTCGTCGATACCGTCTTCAACCATTTTCTCGAAGCCCAGGATCGCACCAGTCTGCAGCATACCGCACAGAATAGTCTGCTCGCCCATCAGGTCAGACTTAACTTCAGCAACGAAAGACGATTCCAGACAGCCAGCGCGGTGACCGCCAGTCGCTGCAGCCCATGCTTTAGCGATGTCCCAGCCTTCGCCTTTAGGGTCGTTTTCTGGGTGAACAGCGATCAGAGTCGGTACACCGAAGCCACGCTTGTATTCTTCACGTACTTCAGAACCCGGGCACTTAGGTGCAACCATAACAACAGTCAGGTCTTCACGGATCTGCATGCCTTCTTCAACAATGTTGAAGCCGTGGGAGTAACCCAGGCAAGCGCCTTCTTTCATCAGAGGCATAACCGCATTCACAACAGAAGTGTGCTGCTTGTCTGGCGTCAGGTTCATAACCAGGTCAGCAGTTGGGATCAGCTCTTCGTAAGTACCAACGTTGAAGCCATTTTCGGTAGCGTTTTTCCATGACTGACGTTTCTCAGCGATCGCAGCTTCACGCAGAGCGTAAGATACGTCCAGGCCAGAGTCGCGCATGTTCATACCCTGGTTCAGGCCCTGAGCACCACAACCAACGATGACAACTTTCTTACCTTTCAGGAATTCAGCTTCAGAAGCGAATTCAGAACGGTCCATGAAACGGCAGCGGCCGAGTTGATCCAGCTTCTGCTGGAGGTTCAGAGTATTAAAGTAGTTAGCACCCATCACAATTCTCCTGTAATGAAAGCTGGCTGCATCGCCCTGACTGTGTTGCCGGTTCACCGTGAGTGCTCACTTATTACAATAAGCTCCGCGCTCCCAGTGAACCGCCGCCTTGTCAGGCCATCTTCGCCGACGCTTTCGCAGTTAAGTTAAACCACTCGCCTTGCTCTGACTGCCTCGGTTACGCTTCCAAGACGGTGCGATGTGTAGCTAGTGGTTGATATAAAAATTCGAGACGAATGATAGGTGATGAGCGTCGTTGCGTAAAATGCTATTATTGCTAGCAGTTGTTGCAAATACTGCAATGTCGAGTCAGGTACCTATTTAGCCTATGGAATACAAAGACTTACGGGTTTTCCTTACCGTCGTTGAAGCTCAGCATCTCGGACGGGCGGGGCAGCAATTACATATGAGCCCTTCAACACTCAGCCGTCGTATCAGTCGTATGGAACAGGATGCGGGTGCTCAGTTACTGGTACGTGACAGCGGGCCGTTAACCTTAACGCCAGCCGGCGAGCTGTTTCGCCAGCATGCGGAGCAGACACTGGATGCCTGGCAATCGCTGCGCTCCGCGGTAAATGCGGAGGTGAGTGATCTGGAGGGGTCGCTGACGCTCTTTTGTTCTGTCACCGCCAGTTATTCTTTTCTGGCTGATCTGTTGGCCCGGTTCAGGGAGCAATATCCTAAAGTTGATCTGCGGATTCATACGGGTGATGCCGCGGAGTCTATCCCCAGAGTCGCCTCCGGGGATGCGGATGTCGTGATTGCTGCAAGGCCCGAACAATTGTCGCCTGACCTGACGTTCAGGGGGATTTCTGAGTCGCCGTTGCTGTTTATCGCGCCAAGAACGGTGGGAACTGTTCCTCAGCTCTCACAATCAGACATATCGTGGGCCGAGGTGCCTATGGTGCTCTCAGAGACTGGTCTGGCACGTACACGCGTAAACCAATGGTTTGCTTCACGTAGTCTGACGCCCAACATCTATGCACAGGTGACGGGGCACGAAGCCATTGTCAGCATGGTGGCACTCGGCGTGGGTGTTGGGGTTGTCCCTCAGGTTGTCTTACAGAACAGCCCACTTCTTAACCGTGTGCGGGTGTTGTCGGTAACGCCTGAACTGGAGCCCTTTCATATTGGGCTCTGCTCGCGGACGGAACGACTCAATGAGCCAGTCTTACAGGCGCTTTGGCAAACCGCAGGGCGATGACATGGCCAGATGGACTGGTTTCGCCCATAATAGCCGCAGAACTTTAAAATCCGCAGCTCATGCGGGCCGAACACATTAAGGATCATAGTGTGAGTGATAACGAAGACGCTCAGGTACCGGTAGCAACCAAAAGGGACAGGAAGGGGATTTACCTCTTGCCCAACCTGTTTACGACGGGTGCATTGTTTTCAGGATTTTACGCCGTCGTTGCCGGCATGAACGGCGATTTTGAGAATGCAGCCATCGCAATTTTTGTCGCCATGGTGCTGGATGGACTTGATGGTCGCGTTGCGCGTATGACGAATACCCAGAGTGATTTCGGCGCAGAGTATGACAGCCTCGCCGACATGGTCTCTTTTGGTGTGGCGCCTGCGCTGGTCGCGTTCAGCTGGGCGTTGCAGGATCTGGGTAAAGTCGGCTGGGTCGCAGCTTTCGTCTACTGTGCGGGGGCAGCTCTACGTCTCGCGCGCTTTAATACTCAGCTGGCGGTGGCTGATAAAAACTACTTCACCGGACTGGCGAGTCCTTCTGCAGCGGCAATTGTTGCTGGGAATATCTGGGTCTTCACAGAGTCGGGCACGCAGGGAGCTGATGCTGCCTGGTGGATGGCTATTATCGTGACCGCAGCGGGCCTGTTAATGGTCAGCAACTTCAAGTACCACAGTTTCAAAGGTCTGGATCTGCGCGGCAAGATTCCTTTTGTCGCCTTGCTGGCCATTGTTATGGGCTTTGCGATTGTATCGATTGATCCCGCAACGGTCCTGCTGGCTGTCTTTATGTTGTATGCATTATCTGGCCCGGCATGGGCGGTGAAAGAAAAGTTGTTTGATTAACGACTATACGAATGTAGACATAAATATGGAAAGAAGCCCGGCACAACAACCGGGCTTTTTTGTCAGAGTAATTCAGCCATTAGAGGTGCATATGCTGATTCCAAAGCGTCGTTACCCCAAAATCGATCCTTCAGAGATCACGCCAGAAGAGTTGTACGTCAACAGGCGTCTCTTTATGAAGGGCAGTCTCACTGCGGCAGCGGCACTCAGTACAATACAGGCACAGGCGCTTGTGTCACCTGAGGGAGGTAGTCGTATACCTGAAGGCCCTGAGTGGCTGGAGAAGGCCGTCGTTAATGCGTCTGAAACGTCCTTTGGTGCTGGTGAAAAGCCAGCGCCTTATAGCTCAGCTACGCAGTACAACAACTTCTATGAGTTCGGGATGAGTAAGTCGGACCCATTCGAAAACTCAGGTAAGTTCACGACAGACCCATGGAACATGACTGTTGAAGGTGAGTGCGAGGTGAAAGGCTCCTTCGCGCTCGAAGATCTTCTAAAGGGAATCGACCTGGAAGAGCGGATTTATCGACTGCGTTGTGTAGAGGCGTGGTCAATGGTGATCCCTTGGGTAGGTTTCCCACTGGCTGAGCTGATTAAACGCTTCAAGCCCTTATCTTCAGCCAAGTACGTCGAGTTCGTGACTGTTGAGCGACCAAAAGAAATGCCGGGGCAGCGCTCGGTATTCTCTACTATCGATTGGCCTTACCGAGAGGGGCTCAGAATGGATGAGGCCATGAATCCACTGACGCTCATGGCAGTAGGGATGTACGGCAATGTCCTGCCAAATCAGAACGGAGCGCCGATGCGCCTTGTTGTTCCGTGGAAGTACGGCTTCAAGAGCATTAAGTCGATCGTAAAAATCCGTTTCCGCGAAACCATGCCTCCGACGACTTGGAACGATCTTGCTCCCCAGGAATATGGCTTCTATGCCAACGTAAATCCGGAAGTCGATCATCCGCGATGGAGTCAGGCTTCTGAGCGGCGCCTGCCTAACAGCATCTTCAGCCCCAACCGGATACCGACTGAAATGTTTAACGGGTACGGCAAACAGGTTGCTCACCTGTATAAACGTATGGATCTGCGTAAATGGTACTAACGCTGACTGGGCGTAGGTGGCTTATTGGTATCGCCTGCGCACTACCACTCATATACTTAGTGCAGGCAATAGTCCGGGTGCAGACAGGCGAATGGAACCTGTTAGGGCCGGAACCTGGCAAGGCAATTACCCACTTTACAGGCACATGGGGCTTCAACTTCTTGCTGCTGACACTCGCAGTGACACCGATAGTAAGACTTACGAAACAGAAGTGGCTGATGCCACACCGGAGAATGTTGGGCCTCTATGCAGCTTTCTATGTATCTTTGCACGCATTAGCGTACCTGGCTCTCCTTCTGGGGTGGCAGTGGGGTGAGTTAGGTCGTGAGGTCGTGGAGCGTCCATATCTCTTGGTTGGAGCTTTATCATGGTTGCTCTTGTTGCCGCTGGTGATCACCTCGACGAAAACATGGCAGCGAAGGCTGAAGAGGCGCTGGAAGAAACTGCACCAACTCATCTATGTAATCGTAGCCCTCGCAGCCGTTCACTATTTATTACAAATCAGGGCTAGCTGGTTTGAGCCTGTCGCCTACACTCTTATAGCTGCATTCCTGCTGGCGTTAAGACTATGGTTTTTTGCTAAGAAGAAACGCGCCAGAACTTCCTGAAAATTATTACAGAAAGTAGTTGACCCAAATCGCCGCATCTCTATAATGCGCCGCTCTTGATCGTTACCCAGCACAGCGCTGAAACGAAAAGGAAAACGGGTCGAAAAAAGGTGTTGACCAAGTCTGAAAAGACTGTAGAATGCGCCGCCTGATCCGACAGAGAGGCTCCTCGGAGTTGTCTGGAAAAGGTTTACAACTTGTTGATTTTAAAAGATTTTTTTGAAAATTAACGGTTGACAGCGAAAGGTTCTCTGGTAGAATGCTTCGCACTGATCGGGACGCTGAGTTGTCCGGATCAGATGTCAAGAATTAAGAAGTTCGCTTCTTAAGAAAGTTTAAAAAACTTGTTGACATCGAAAGCTGCTTCTGTAAAATGCGCAGCCCGCTTTGAGAGAAAGCTTCTGGCAGATTCAAAGCAACGTTCTTTAAAAATTAGCATTAAGTAATTCGTGTGGGTGCTTACTGAGATGTTGTGGAGACATAAGATTTCAAGTAAGAACTCGTCGAAAATTCATTTACGTGAATGTTGACAGTTTTATTCTTGAGCAAGATTAGATCGGATATTCCACCGATCGAAAACTTTTAAACTGAAGAGTTTGATCATGGCTCAGATTGAACGCTGGCGGCAGGCTTAACACATGCAAGTCGAGCGGTAACAGAGATAGCTTGCTATCTGCTGACGAGCGGCGGACGGGTGAGTAACGCGTAGGAAACTACCCGGTAGTGGGGGACAACCATTGGAAACGATGGCTAATACCGCATACGCTCTACGGAGGAAAGGGGGCTTCGGCTCTCGCTATCGGATGTGCCTGCGTGAGATTAGCTAGTTGGTGGGGTAAAGGCCTACCAA
>NZ_DDKU01000153.1:0-35958 GCF_002339775.1 Thalassolituus sp. UBA2590 | reverse complement strand
GAAGTTGCCCGGCTTGTGGCGGCTATCGAGTTGCTGGCAGATGATCTGCTCCCAGGCCTGACGGCAGGCATTCGTTGAGCCTGGTACGCAGAAGATCAGAGTGTCATTGGCCAATCCTGCTGTTGCCCGGCTCTGAATGGTCGAGGTGCCGATGGTTTCGTAGGAAAGCTGGCGGAACAGTTCTCCAAATCCATCGATCTTTTTATCGAAGAGAGGTTCTGCGGCTTCGGGTGTCGAGTCCCGCTCGGTGAAGCCTGTACCTCCAGTGACGATGATGACTTGTGTCCGGTCATCGGCGATCCATGTGGAAAGCGATTCGCGAATTTTATAAATGTTGTCGACAACGATTTTCTTCTCAACAGAGTTGTGTCCTGAACCATTGATTGAATCGACTAAAAAATCACCGCTTGTATCATTTTCTTCTGTTCGTGAATCAGACACTGTGAGTACAGAAATATTAAGACGTATAAAATCATCGTTGAACATTTTTACCATCATTTAATTCCTATAATTATTTAGTATATCGCATGCATCATCCCAGGATTCTGGTGTGTTGCAGCTCTTGAGTTCGATTGTATTTTCTGAAGATATAAAATCGCATTTTATATTTTTCAGAAAAAACCTAATTGAGGGGTTTTGGTCACTCGATAATATATTTTCGGCGACTTTTTTTGCTTGTTCCAGATTGCGAATGATCATTGGGAAAAAGCTCTGGTCAAATGCAGTTGATTGACTACTTTTAAGCAGGCGGGAGAATACACCGCACTTCAGCAGAGGCATGTCGCACGGAACAACGATCAGGGAGTCTGTGTCTGGCTTGCAATGAGCAAAGGCTGAGTGAATGCCTGCAAGAGGCCCTTTTTCAGGGTAGACATCCTCGACACTTTTCAGTCCGCTCAAACCGGCACCACTGACCAAAATATCTTCGATGCCAGCTTCTCTCAGGCAATCGGCGGTAAATGACAGCTGCGAGCGGCCGTCAGGCCGAATCAGCTGCGCTTTGTCGCGTCCCATCCGCTCTGACTTTCCACCTGCAAGGATAACGGCGGTAATCTGCTCGCTGGCTGCAGTTGCTATTTGTTTCATTTGTGGGCCCTCAGCTTAACTGGCAATTCAGCCACCAATTTAACCGCCAACTTAGCCATCAACTTAGCCGCCAATGCCCGCGAAATGCGTTCGCACTCCGGTATCACCATCGTGCAAGGCATGTGTCGCTTTTTTCTCGTTCAGGCTCTCCTGAAGGAATGCGATGACGTCGGTGATTTGCTCGTCCCTGCCGAGCAGGTGACGGAAGTCGTAGCCCTTGTCACCAAAGAGACATAGATGAAGCTGTCCGTTCGCTGACACCCTGAGTCGGTTGCAGCTTGAGCAGAAGTCTTTACTGTAGGGCATGATCAGGCCGATGCGCCCGGCGTAGTCCGGGTGCCAGAACTCCTGCGCGGGGCCATCGGTGAGTTTTCTCAGTACGGACTGCCAGCCAGAATCGAGCAATTGAGCTTTGATGCTGTCACCGCTGATATGGTTCTCTTCGAAGAACTCCTGATTGTCGCTGGTCTGCATCAATTCGATAAAGCGCAGTGACACCGGCGTTGTCCGGATCCAGTTCAGAAAGTGCGGTAGCTGGTCGGCATTGTGGCCGCGCATCAGCACGGCGTTTACTTTGATGTCGTTGAACCCCATCTCATGAGCCATCGCCAGTCCATCGAGCAGATCCTGAAGGCGGTCGTGACCCGTAATGGCTTTGAACTGTCGTGGGTCGAGACTATCGATACTGACATTAAGGCGTGTCAGGCCGGCATCAATCCAGTCAGGCAGGAAGGTCGGTAGCTTCCAGCCATTGGTGGTCAGTGCGATGTCGTCAATGCCGGATACGGCTGCAACTGTGCGGATAATCTCAGGGAGATCGCGGCGCACGGAGGGTTCTCCGCCGGTAATGCGGATCTTTCGGGTGCCCTGGCGGGCGAATGCGGTCACGACGCGACGTATCTCATCCACCGACAACGGGGGCGTGCTATCGCTGCACTGGTAGCCGTCTGGCAAACAGTAATTGCAGCTGAAATTGCACACGTCCGTCACCGACAGGCGCAGATAGTTAAAGCGCCGACCGTGATGGTCCTGCAATGTCATGGGTACACCTTTCCAAGCGCGGGAGGCCCGTCAGTTTCCCAACGAACCCGGCGAACCTGCAGAGCTGAGGCGGATTCCTCAGTCCGGGTCGCGGCCCGTCAACCATATCCATGTGGGATGAAGGTTGCCGGGCTTCGGCGTAAATCTGGGATCAGTGTACGCCTTCCATGCACTACGGACAATTGTTGGCCGGTGCACATGTTCGTTTCACCGAGTGATCCGGCCAGGGTGATATACAAGTGGATATGCTTAGTTCGTATGAGACAGATGTATGCTTGTGGCATGATAAAGCTTTGCATCGTGGTGGATATCGCATCGCAGTGGACAATCGTCATCTGTCGTCCATTGACACTCTCAGTCGTAGTGCGTCTGATACCTGTGTTGTGTTTTACAGGACGTATTTATGGAAGCAATCACATACGACTCAATGGACTCCCTGCTCGGTCAGCAAGTGACTTTATCGGACCATGCTGAAAATTCCGTGCGGCTGACCATCTCAGAGGTTGAGCGTACGGCGCTGGATGGTGATGAGTGGGAGGCGTTTGCAGTCTCGCTTGAGGGGCAGGATGATTTTCGGGTACCGCAGGGGATGTATCGGCTCACGCACGAGGCGATTGGCAGTGGCGAACTCTTTATTACTGCGCACGGCCCGACCGAGTATCAGGCCGTGATCAGCAGGAAGCGTTAGGAATCATCTATGCATGGATGCAGATCAGACAGACATCAATGCGGGCGTTGTCTCCATCAGAACATAGACCTCATTAAAGCGGCTGACCTCCTTGAAGCCCAGGCGCTCATAGAGTTTTTTCGCCGGATTATTCTGCTCAACGTGAATTCTCACCGGCAGGCCTTTCTCATTACCTTCTTCGATTATGTTCTGCAGCAGGTAGCTGCCTGCGCCAGAGTCCTGGTGTTCTGGAAGGATGGCAATATCAACAATGCGGATTTCATCGCTCCAGTAATCAATAAAGAAACGACCGGAAGGTCGGCCATCAATTTCAATAATGCAGAAATGATCGCTGCAGTAATGGCTGTGGTAGTGCTGTGTCTGTGCCGAAAACTGCTGCTGAATAAAAAGTGTTTTTTGTTGTTCGTTAAAGGGCGTCATCGCCAGCTCCGCTTCGCGGGTGGTGCGGTATAACGACTCCATAAACGAATAATCATTGTCGCGTACAGAGCGCAGTGTGATGCGGCTTTCCCAGGCTCGGTTGGTCATTGGTAGTTCCTTGATTACCAGGATCATTCTTAGGAAGAAAGTGTGGGTAAAACCACGAATAAAGTAAACAGAGGGAGATCAGAATGGCAGAACCTTTTTTGAGTGAAATCCGCATGTTCGGATTCGGCTGGCCGCCGCGTGGCTGGGCCGAATGCGATGGCCAGATTTTACCTATTAATCAAAATCAGTCTTTGTATTCATTGCTGGGTACGACTTACGGGGGCGATGGGCGCACGTCATTTGCACTGCCTGACCTCCGTAGCCGGACACCAGTGGGGATGGATGCAAGTTTGCGCCAGGGTCAAGGTGAGGGGATAGAAACCGTGACCCTCACGGGTGCCAATATGCCAGCGCACCGACATCCATTGAATGCGACGACAGAAGGCGGAACGACCAAGTCCTTTGATGGCAATATATTAGCGTCCGCAGTCGATGATGGTTCACCAACGGATTACTATGCAGAGCCTCAGAACCTGGTCTCGTTCGCATCGCAATCGGTGTCTTATATTGGTGGTTCTATGTCGCACAATAACGAACAGCCATCCCTCGTCGTTAATTTCTGCATCGCGATGCAGGGCCTTTTCCCATCGCGTAATTAAGGAGCCAGTTATGTCAGAACCATTTGTTGGCGAGATTCGTATGTTCGCCGGAAATTTCGCTCCGCGTGGCTGGGCTTTCTGTGATGGTCAGCTGCTGGCTGTCAGCCAGAATGATGCGCTGTTTTCATTGATCGGGACGATTTATGGCGGTGATGGCCGCACTACATTCGCTTTACCGGATATGCGCGGTCGCTTGCCTGTGCATCAGGGGCAAGGACCGGGGTTAAGCCCGCGCCGCCTGGGTGCGCGTTACGGCAGTGAGAAGGTGAACCTGACCATCAATCAGATTCCCAGTCACAGTCACGAATATCTGGGGTCGGCCAATATCGCTGATAGCAACAACCCGGCAAGTGATGTTGTAGCGTCTCATAATGATGGTGACCTTCCTTACGTTGAGGTGCCGTCAGTCGACAAAATCAAAAGCCTCAGTAGCGATGCAGTCAGTGCGACGGGTGGCTCACAAGCGCATGAGAATATGA
Source organism: Thalassolituus sp. UBA2590 (assembly GCF_002339775.1). Taxonomy (NCBI): domain Bacteria; kingdom Pseudomonadati; phylum Pseudomonadota; class Gammaproteobacteria; order Oceanospirillales; family Oceanospirillaceae; genus Thalassolituus; species Thalassolituus sp. UBA2590. The sequence continues at coordinate 31,537 of NZ_DDKU01000153.1, read as the reverse complement.
TGCCGTCACTGTGCATTAATTACATTATGGCCCTGGTCGGTATTTATCCCTCGCGGCACTGAAAAGGAGTTTTATTATGTCTGAACCATTTATCGGAGAAATCCGTATTTTTGGCTGCAACTTTGCCCCTCGTGGCTGGGCCTTCTGCCAGGGGCAGTTACTACCGATTGCTCAGAATACGGCATTGTTCTCAATTCTGGGTACAACCTATGGTGGTGACGGTCGTACGACACTTGCCTTGCCGGACCTGCAGGGCCGTGCGCCGATGCATCCGGGGCGAGGTCCTGGTCTGACAGCGCGTCGTCTGGGAGAAACAACCGGCGTTAATGAAGTCACGCTCACAGAGGCCGAACTTCCCAACCATAAGCACGTCGTCTACGGGGCTCAGACAGTGGGTACAGAGGCGTCACCATCGAATACCAGAATGATGGCGATAGACAGACCGTCGACTGGCGACAATATCGTGTACCTGAACACCGCATCGACGAAAAATACAGTGATGGCAACCGAGACCATCGGTTCGATGGGGGGGAGCCAGGCGCACGAAAACCGTCAGCCTTTGATGGGCATGAATTTTTGTATCGCGCTGGTGGGGCTCTACCCAAGTCGCAGTTAATCGCCAGAGTTAACGGTAAGGATTAACGGCGAGGCTTAATCGCGATAAGTGATGTGTGTACGAGTGAGGGGCAGGGAGGCCCCTCTTTCAGTTTGATTGGTTTGAGAAATAATGCGTATTTTATTGCTGTTGCTCGTTATATTTTCGTCCCCTGTAATGGGTTGTGAACTGCCATTCCCGAATCTCGGTAAAGTCTGGTGCTTAGTGCCTTCCGCCAATGACTCCCAGACAGGCGTGTACCGGGTCAGTGGCAAAGATTTGCAGGTAAGTTTGTCTGATCGCCTGATTGTTCGGGCAAATGGCTTTACTCGCGAATCCCTGCAGGCGCTTGATTCGCGTATTGAGGCTGTCAGTGAGCTTTACCTCATGGACGACGCCGTCTATTACTCCGTTAATGTCGGCATAAAAGACCGCCTTCCCGGAGTGATCCGTTCGTTGTCTAAGGTTCAGGGCATCAGTCTGGTGCAGCCAGATATCCTGCAACTGCGGGAGAAGCATGTAACAGACGTCCCGGCGCTGACTCCTCCCGCCTATCTCACCCAGCTCGGTATACCTGAGTTGTGGCCGGCGACTCCTCAAGGGCGAGGGGTGCGCGTTGCCGTTATTGATGATGGTTTTGATCTGGAGCATGAGGAGCTCACGCACACTCAGGTGATTTTCAGTTACGACACGACCAGCCGTTCACAGGATGTAAGCCCAGGGGGAGGGGATGACTCGCATGGAACCAGAGTCGCGGGCACGATATTCGCTGCTCATAATGGCGTCGGCATTGACGGAATCGCGCCGCAGGCGAACCTGATAGCTATCCGTCAGCCGGATACCTGGACGAGTCATACGATCCTCAGTTTCTACCTCTCTAAACTGTCTCAAGCTGACATTGTTAACGCTAGTTGGCGCTCCCAATGGTTATTGGAACCCGTCGCTGATATTGTTGAAGACTTGGCGCAAAATGGCCGCAGAGGAAAAGGCTCTGCTGTGGTATTTTCCGCCGGAAACAGTGGTATGGAGTTGACTGGGGGTGACTCGGAATCCCAGCTGCAAGCCGCTGTGGTGATCGGAGCAGATAACGGACAGGGACAAAGGACGAGGTTCAGCAACTATGGACAGTCAGTGGATGCATACGTTTATGGTAAGGCCGCGCCCGCAGTGGTGCCGGGCGGCTATGGACGTTTCAGTGGCACTTCCTTGTCTGCGGCTGTGGTCAGTGGCTATTTTGCTCTTCTTCTCTCACAAGACCCGTCGCTTACCCTTCATCAGTTGGTTGCGCGACTGCAACAACGCTTGTCTCTATATCAGTCCAGTCTGCAGGGGCCAGAATCATGACTGATACGCCCCAAACTCAGGAGCCGCAGGAAGATTCTGCACAGAATGACACTGTGAAGAATGACGCTTTGGAGAGCGCGACTGATTTCTCGTTTACGTATTCGGGAAATATCCCCGCGATCCTTAAGCATCTGAATATCTCTTTGGCGTTTACTTCCTATCAGGCCGGTCGTCTGATGCTGGTTCGTACGGACGGAGAAGACCTGGAAATCAACTTTAAAGAATTTCCCCGACCAATGGGCCTGACGGCAACCGATCAGGGGCTGATACTCGGTACCTTTACTCAGATTATTCAATTCCAGCGAGAAGACGGTCTGCTTGAGCAGATTAAGAAACCCCTGCCGGATATTGCTCAGGACATCACTGCGCCCCGAGCCCATAAAAACGACGAAGAGAAACAGGCCGACGCCGAAAAGCGGCTGGCGAATAAGACCTATGTTGAAAAACTGAAACCGGTCGACGCACGCGTCGATGCTTGTTTTATTACCCGTTCAACTCACTACACCGGCATGATTAACATCCATGACATCGAATGGGGAAACACTGGTTTATGGGCGGTTAATTCAAGTTTTTCATGCCTTTGTACTATCGATCCTTCCTACAGTTTTGTGCCTCAGTGGAAGCCCCCATTTATTGAAACACTGACGCCTGAAGACCGCTGCCACTTAAATGGCATGACGCTCCGCGATGGTGAGCCTGCGTATGTCACCACCTTTTCCCAATACGAAGACCGCAAACAGTGGCGTGACAGCGACAAGCATACGGGCACGCTGATTGACGTAAAGCGCAATGAAGTGGTGGTCAGTGGACTGGCAATGCCTCATTCACCGCGTTGGCACAATGGTCGGGTTTATTTCTGTCATTCGGGGCTGGGTCATCTCAATTGCTATCACCCTGACACGGGTGAAATGGAAGTGATTGCAGAATTGCCGGGCTTTACCCGGGGAATCGATATTTACGGCAGCATTATGTTTGTCGGCTTATCGCGTAAGCGTCAGAGTGATGTGACAAGCCCCGGCCTGGTGACCGAAGACTCCGAGAAAACCTGCTCAGGTATCTGGCTGTTTAACCTCGATACGCACGAAGTGATCGGCACCATTAAATTTCAGGGCAATGTTGATCAGATATACGACATCGCCATCTTATATAACACCAGCTTTCCGGAAGTGATCGAACCTGATCACCCGAGAATGCGGAACCACTTTTCTCACCCAGGCCTCCCAACCTGAAGGATTTATTATGGATAACAATCCCAATAAGAAACGACCAGGAACGTCGGCGCCATTGAAAGCTATCGCGCCTGTGATCGCCATGGCTGTGCCTTTCTCTGCGCCTTTTTCTGCATCAATGGCCAATGCATCTTCGCGCTTAGCCAGTGTCAGCCGCAATGGCCTGAATAAGCGCGCTGTTGTTTCTCAGGTTGAGCAATACCGTCGTCCAGAGGCGGCAGGAGCATTCTCCGCGTTTGGGGGCGTTGCAAATGCACGGGCTGTTTCTCGAACGGTTGATCAGGACGCGCTCGCTTTTCTGGCCAGCAATGATTTGTTATCGGTTGGCGATGAAAGGGTCGGATATGAAAGTGGCGACCTGGATGATCTGACCGGCAGAAAGAATTTTCTTAGCTGCACGAAAAGTGGTGCACCGTATTACTTCCCGGGCGGAACTTTTCCGATTACCACTTCGTTTTTCTGTACCAGTCTCTATAGCGCAAACTGGATTCCTGGCCAGGACGAGCAACCCCCGCATTTCAAAGACGGTATTGGCCAGGAAACTCTGGTCGATATGACGATTCTTCCCGGCAACTCAGATTCTCAGTTGTTTGAAATGGCCGACAAGAACCTCAGCTCGATTTCATTGACCGCCGCGTCCAGTAACCAGGCCGCGGTACGCGATGCCGATATTACGATTACTCGTGACGCGGTCGCGATCGATACTTACACCATAGCGATCAACAATGTAGTGGGCGGTGGTGGCGCGACCATTACCGTAACGGCTACCGATGGTAATGGTAATTCCCGGAGTGACACTTTCTTTATCGACACGGGTGTAGCGCCAGATCCTCTGGAAATGACCGGAGGTGACAGCGCAGTGTCTCTGATGATTCTTGAGGATGCCGGGCTGACCGCACTCAGCGCTGCGGATTTCGCTGCGGCAACCGGTGCGACGGGTACGCTGAGCTGGTCAGCGAGCGGGGCAACAAAAGGCACCGCCAGCGCAACGGGTTCAGTGTCAGCGCCAACGACCGGTGCCTCACCTACGTCGGTCACATACGCACCGAACGCCAATGCCACAGGCAGTGATACCTTTACCGTTACCGTCAATGATGGCTCGGCGACCGACAGTCGTGCTGTGAATGTCACTATTACTCCAGTGAACGATGCACCAACGCTGATTGTTCCGTCGACGCAGCGCGTCAGTGGCACAGGGGGCTCGCAGCGGTCCATTCCGGGGTATGCGACAGCGCAGCCGGGAGGTGGTTCTGATGAAGCTGGCCAGACATTTACCTATTCGGTGGTAGAAACCCTTGATGAAAATAATGTTGTTTCCGGCGTGTCCATTACGTCAACAGGAGAACTGCGCTTCACCCCGGCGGTGGATGCGGAAGGCTACGCTTACTACTCCGTCACGGTGACCGACAGCGGTGGTACCGCCAACGGTGGGGTAGATACCTCGGCACCTATTGTGGTGACGTTGAGCATCGACACTCTGGCTCCGGAACTCACTCTGAACACGCCGGTTGCCTCACCGACCACGGATCACCGTCCGGAAGTCACCTACTCCTCGAACGAAGCCGGTTACCTGTCAGGCGGCGGTTCGTGTGGTGTGGCAGATGCAGGACTGAAAACTCCCGGAACGTACACCGTTCGCCTGACGCAGACCGACAATACTACGCCGCTGGCTGATGGCACCTACAGTGACTGTACACTGATCGTGGAAGACACGAACGGCAATGCCACTACATTGCCGCTGGGTACCTTCGTTGTAACGTCTGACCTGACGCCGCCAACCGTCACTTCAGTCGACGTTCCCACCAACGGGACCTACGGTGTTGGCGATGTACTGAGTTTCACGGTGAACACTGACGAAGCCGTTAACGTCAGCGGCAGTCCGGCAATCAATATGATGATTGGCGGCACTCCGCGCAAAGTTACTTACAGCAGTGGTTCCGGCAGCCAGTCACTGGTGTTCAGTACGACGGTCGCTGTTGGCGATCTGGACACCGATGGTATCGAAGTACTGTCTCTGACCCTGGACGGTGGAACACTGACCGACGCCGCGGGCAATGCGATGGACCTGACACTGAATGGCCGTGGCCCGACCGCGGGCATTCTGGTTGACGGTGTGGCCCCCGTTGTCAGCAGTGTCACTGTACCTGCTGCCGGTACCTATGCCGTGGGGGATGTGCTTGCCTTTACGGTTACTGCATCCGAAGCACTGACCATTTCTGGAGGCACGCCTTCGCTTGAACTGGTCGTTGGCTCTACAGTCCGTCAGGCATCCATGGTAAGTGCTTCCGGCACAGATATGACCTTTACCTATACCGTGACTGCTGGTGACCTGGATAGTGACGGCATTTCCGTAAACAACCTAGTGGCTAACGGTGCGACCCTGCAGGACGCTGCTGGAAATGATCTGGCTCTGGGAGTGGGTGCGGTTGATAGTAGTGGCGTGCTTGTTGATGCTGTTGTGCCCGTAGTGACCTCTGTTGCGGTGCCGGCTGATGGCTTATACAGCGAAGGTGGCACGTTCGACTTTACCGTAAACCTGTCAGAGCCGGTTACGACCACTGGCGCTCGCCCTGTATTGAATCTGAATATTGGTGGGCAGTTACGCGAAGCCGCATTGTTGGATGGTAATGGAACTGCAGCACATGTATTCCGCTACGCCGTACAACCGGGCGATGAAGATTCTGACGGCATCGAAGTGCTGACCATGGATCTGAAAGGCTCAACGGCAGTCGATGCTGCCGGTAACGGTCTGAATACGGCGTTGAATAACGTCGCGACAACAACAGGTATCACGGTCGACGCGGTAGTGCCTGTAATCAGTGTGATCAACACCAGCGCCACAGCAACAATCCCAGCCGGCGGGACGCACGACTTTATTCTGCGCTTCTCCGAAGATGTCACTCTGAATACCACGGGTGGCAGCCCTCGAATTGCTCTCGATGTGGGTGGCGAAATCCGTTATGCAACGGCGCCCACTTCTTTCTCTGGTGTGTTCGCGACCTTTACCTATACCGCTCTGGCTGGCGATGTTGATACCGACGGCATCAGCATGACGGCGATTGAACCGAACGGTGGATATTTTGCAGACGCTGCGGGCAACCGTGTTGACCTGACAAGCTATGTGACCCCGGATACCAGCAATCTGAAAGTGGATGCGATTCCACCGTCAATTTCTGGTCTTGAGGTCACTGCTCCGAACCATGCGAAAGCAGGTGATGAAATTACTGTCACACTGGTAGCAGATAAAGTGATCACGCTGGGGAATGGTGGTATTCCAGCGATCAAATTACAGGTAGGTAGTCGTGAAGTGGATGCTCTGTATCGTACGGGGTCGGGCACTCAGCGATTTGATTTCACCTATACGGTGGTCGACGGGGACAACGACGGTGATGGCTTTGCTATTAACAGTCTGGCCATGAATGCTGCAGTGATTGAAGACAGTGCGGGTAATGCGCTGGATACCACATTGCCTTCTCTGCCTGATACATCGGCCTATAAGGTTGATACCACAGCGCCAGCGTTGCAGTCATTCCGTCGCCACAACCCGGTTGATGAAGTCACCTCCAGTGACTCACTGACCTGGCGCGTGGAATTTAATGAGGCCGTTAGCGGTGTCATGCCGACAAGTTTCTCCGTGTCCGGAACAACCGCGACTGTTGTCACGGCAAAAATTACTGACACGACATATGACGTCACGGTTACCGGGGGCGATTTATCTGCTCTGGATGGCACGGTTGGGCTTAACCTCGCCGCAACGTCGGGGATCACTGACCTGGCGGGCAATGCACTGCCAGCGACTGAGCCCGCGACGGATGAAACCTACACCGTCGATAACACGGCACCTGCGGTGAACATTCAGGCGCCATCAGCAACGTTAACGTCCAGTACCGCGATTACTTATGTGGTCCAGTACACAGACGCTGATAGCATCAGCCTGAGTGCTGACGACATCGCCGTGACATCGACGGGAGATGCCGCTGCGGGCACGATTACCGTGACGGGAAGCGGGCCAATGTCGAGAACCGTGACTCTGAGTGACTTCAGTGGCGACGGTACTCTGGCCATCGATATTGCTGCGGGTACGGCAGAGGACGGAGCAGGTAACGCCAGTGCCGCACCGGCCACGTCAGATGCCTTTACCGTTGATACTACGCGACCTACGGTCAGCATTACCGCACCGACCGCATCGCCTGATCCGTTCGATATTACAGTGACCTTCAGCGAGTCAGTGTCTGATTTTGTTGTGGGGGACATCACGATAGCGGGCGGCAGCCTGAGTGAGTTTGCCGGCTCTGGCACGACTTATACCGCGAAGGTTACCCCGAACGTCGTCGGCTCTCCGGTAAACCTGAGTATCGCTGCGGATGTCGCTGAAGATGCTGCGACCAACGGCAACGAAGCTTCCGCATCCGTGTCGGTAGATACCAATAACGTACCGACGATTGCGATTAGCGGTGATGAGATTGAAGGCCAGACTCTGGCCGCTCAGTTGTCTGACAGCGATGGCGTCAGTGGAGCCGTTACCTACGATTGGGTGTCTGACGGAAACAGCGTTGGCAATGCCGAAACCTACACGCTGCAAGCCAGTGATGTGGGGAACCAGTTGAGCGTTAACGCTGTATATACCGATGACGCAGGTTATGCCGAAAATGTCACCTCTGCACTGACCGGTGTGATTATCAGCATCGAGCAGAACGCCTGGAACAACATCGGCGACAGTGTGGGCTCACCATCGACGCCAGCGTCGTTTGATGACTACGGTAATGTCGGTCTGAGTGGCCCGAGTGATGATGAACTGAACCGCATTATGTCGATTCTGAATCGTGCCGTCAGTCAGCAGGCAGCGGTGACCGACATCGATGAACTCAGCGAACTTGAAGCACTGGTCGATACCATTATGGAAGGTCAGGACGACGACAAAGACGGTCTGCCGAATCTGGTTGAAGACGATGGTCTTAAAGACACCGACCGCGACGGCATTGATGATCGTGACGATGTCGACGCCGATAATGACGGGATCCGCGACAATCTCGAAGTCGATGCCCTTGGCGCCATGGACGACGATGATGCCGACGGCATTGTAAATCTCTTCGACTTTGATCAGGACGGCGATGGCTACCCAGATTCAAGAGACTTCAGCGATGCCAACCTGGATGGTGTGATTGATGAATTCGATACGCTGGAAGAGCTGGTGGATTACTTTGCGGCTGATGCGACAGGTACACCAGTAGCTCCGGGTGCGGTTTCCGGAGCGGCCTCGGTTCTCGCAGCCAGAAATGCCGAAGTGGATACCGACGGCGATGGCCTGATCAATTCTCTTGATATCGATTCCGACAACGACAGTGTGCCGGATGTTATTGAGGCTGGTCTTTCCGATAGCAATGATGATGCCCTGGTCGATGATGGCACTGCCCTTATTGAGGATGCCAATGACCTGCCTGACACAGACAGCGATAGCCGTGCAGACTTCCTGCAACTACTGAGTAACGGTACAGACCCTGATATCAGCCAGTCTGCCGTCTTCACTGCAACCATGGTTGCGGCGCTGGATCAGGACGGTGATGGTCAGCTCGATAGCACTACGGATGTTGATCTCGATGGATTAATGGATGTTGTTGATAACGCGATCGGCGCCTTTGGCTCTGCCAAAGACTTCGATGGCGATGGTATCCCGAATCACCTTGATCCGGATGATGACAACGACAACATCTCAGACATCGAAGAAAACGCTGAGCTGGCGCAATTCTTCACTGGCGAAGATGCCGACGGTGACGGCATTGATGACGGCTTCGATGCCGAAATCAATGGCGTGACCTATGGTACCGACACCAACAACAATGGCGTGCGCGATGATCGTGAACTACCTGACCTCGATGGCGATGGGCTGGTCGACTATCTGGATGACGATGCAGATAACGATGGCATTCACGACAGTGTTGATGACGATATCTCTCTGCCGGTAGATCCGGGACCGGGTAATGGTCAGGCGCCGGGTAACAACGATGCCGATGGTGATGGCGTGGACGATGATGTTGATGCATCGGTGAATTCTGATAACGACGTTGAAGTATCGACAGGCGTTGGTAGTGCTGGTCTGGCCACCCTGTTTGCCCTGGGGTTAGTGCTGGTGGCGGTGCGTCGCAAGCCAATACTGGCGGCAACGCTGCCTTTACTGTTAGCGGCTCAGGCGGTGAAAGCAGAGAATGATAACAACCACTGGAGTATCGGCACTGCGGTTGGTCTGAGTAAATACGATACGAATATCGTTGGCCCTGGCCTTGAGTTAACTGACCGCGAAGGCCTCGGGTTTCAGCTCAACGCCGGTTATCACCTGAACAGCGAGTTGAGCGCGGAAGTTGCTCTTACCGAGCTGGGTGATGCGGGTGTTGGTACTGGCTGGGTCAGTTATCAGAGTCAGGCAATATTCCTCGGTTACCGTCCAGAGGCGATTCAATATTCTGGCTTCCGGCCGCAGGTTAAGGTGGGAGTGAATCGTATGGAATATGAAGGTCACAAAGGCCTGAATATTGATAAAGAATCAGCCACGATGCCGGCATGGAGTCTTGGGGTTGATTACCCTCTGGGGCGCGAAGGATACGTGGAGTTAATGTTTACAGCATTCTCGGAAGAGGTGAACTTTTACAGTGTGGGCTTCCGTCAGCGCTTTTGATATCAACGCGGAGAAAGCGCTTGTCCAAGGGCAGAGAAATAGCGAGCGAAGGCTTGGTTAATTCTCTGCCGCAGGGAGCCAGAAGGGTATAACCCCAGCTCGGCCTCACGTGACTTTTTTGTGCCTTTGACCAGAAAGTTATTCTTGATAGGCGCGTCCTGAACGAAGGCTTCAAACGCTCTGGCAGTCATCTCCTCCGGGCGAGAATAGTAAAGAATACCTGATGCACGGTCAGCCTTGGCTGAGGCGCTGAAAAGATCGCTAGGGGCGTCGCCGGTAGGGTCGAGGATGACTGCCCGGAAGCAAGCAAAAAGGAGATCGTTGAGAGGGTGAGCTACTGGTGTGGCTTTTTGATTGAGCCACTCTGGTGAGGCAAAGCGGCTTGCAGGCAGGTCGGCAAAAGCCTGTTGTGCAATGTAATGGTCGAAGGCATGAAACCATTCATGGGCGATACTCCCCGGCCCGGCATTCTTGGCCAGAGCAAACGCACGTTCCTGAGGGCTGTAGTGCGCTGCTACACCTCGGCGGCCTCCGGTGCCGAAGTGCAGGGCGATAGACCCCCTCAATGAAATCACAGTCTCGGGAACCCCGAGGATGTGCATAAGATCACAGAGTGCATCGTAGAAATGCACTGCAGCTTGCTGTTGTTCACTGGCGGTTACCCAGCGCCCGGTTTTGACGGCGTAGAAGCCGAAGCGTTCACGTACCTCACGGAACGAGATGTATTCGTCCGCAGAACGATGCTGCGGCCCGTTACGTGTAATGGGGTAGATCATGGCTGTGTCAGAGTAGCGTTGACCGAAATGTAATGTAAGTTATACGGTAATTGTACGTTATTTTATTGGCCTTTCTGGACATGTCGTATTCGCGGGCTATAGTTCAGTGGCCAGGGATGTGACGCCTCAGAGGAAGTTGACCCCACCGATTGAAGGGTGGCCAGCAGGGATAGTGCTATAAGGGATGACTAATGTGAACCGTAGAACCGATCATCAGTTGAGACAATCCATCTCGAATCTTGAGAGGCTTTTGTTAAGCACTCAGGGGGCGGATACGATTTTGTCCCGGTGCTTACAGGAGCTGGGACACTTACTCAAGGCTGAGTTTGGTTACGTCTATGAAGTTCAGCCCATGGAAGGCGGAAACGTTCACTGGGACCTCGCCGGCTACGGCAGTCTCGCCCGCGATTTTGAGCTTGAACCGGCCATTGCAACAAGTCGTACCATTCCCCATGCCCTGTTATTTCAGTTTCGCAGTGGACGCTTTATCGCATCTGCAGACGGTCTGCCCGATGGCCACCCGGTATTAAATGGTGATCATCCCATTGAAAACGTTCTATGTATCCCACTGGCGGACGTACGTAACTTATACGGGGTGATTTACCTCTGCAATCTGCCCGAAAACCCAGAAAATCTGGTCGCTGAGCGACTAAGACCGTTCGTCACGGCTGCCTGCTGTTTGTTGAGAATGACTTGGTCGAAGGCATTGAAGCATGGCAGGCCGGAGCCCGTGGCTAAGGCGTCAGAAGTGTCGATGGAGAAGTTGTTCAACTCGCTGTTTGACGGCGTGATTCTTGTCGACGAAAGTGGCGGCATTATTCGCTGTAACCGCGCAGCGTCAGAGATGCTTCAGGTTCCCCGAAATAAGATTATCGGACAACAGATAGAGCAGTTTTTTGATTACTCCATTGTCAGTTTGGTTAACGGCACAGGTCTTTTAAAAGCTAATGCCGATAGCAAGGCAGCTCTGTCAGTTATTCGTGGCGTCACAGTGCGCTCGACTAACGGAGCGAAGAAACTGGCTGACCTGCGGGTGTTTCCATGCGGACTTTTCGGAAATGACTGCCGGGGTATAGTGATCGATGATATTTCAGAGCAAATGCGATCCGCGTCTGAATTTCGAGAGACTCAGCAGCGTTTACGCGCATTGACCACACTTGCGCCGGTCGGAATCCTGCAGCTGAATCGGGCCTGGGAGTGTACCTATGTTAACGATACCTGGTGTGATTTTGTCGGTATGACAGCGGATGAAATGATGGGCGTTGGCTGGGTGAATGCGGTACACCAGCTCGACTGTGACCGGTTTCTGGACAGCGTAAGAAAAGAAGCTGCCGGTCACGGGCGGTACACCGGGGATGTAAGGTTTCAGACGCCCTTGGGCGATGTTCGCTGGGCGTCGGTCAGTGCATGCATGTTGTATGACGAAACAGGTGGCATCGATGGTCTGTTGATGACGCAGAGTGATATTACCGACTACCTGAGAAAAGAGCAGCGACTGCGCGAAATTGCAGAGCATGATCAGTTAACGGGTCTTACAAACCGCACCAGTTTTCACGCTCGCCTGACTTCGGCGCTTAAAGAGTCGGAGCGCTATGGCCCTGTCGCCCTGATGTTTATCGACCTCGACAATTTTAAGCATATCAATGACACCCTTGGGCATGATGCGGGTGATGACCTTCTTATACAGGTTGCCCAGCGCCTGCGGGATCAAATTCGTAAAGTGGACACCATTTCACGTGTGGGTGGCGACGAATTTACTGTGATTCTTACTCACCTGAGTAATCAGGCTGCGGTAAAAATGGTCGCAGAGAAATTGCTTAAAGCCTTGGCTGAGCCCTTTAGTCTGGGTGAGAAAAATGTATACGTGACCTGCAGTATTGGCATTGCGGTTGTTGAGGAAATGACTGACCGGAAGCAATTTCTGAAACAGGCCGACATCGCGTTGTACAAGGCCAAAGAGTCGGGTCGCAATCAGTATCGCTTCTATACGTCAGAACTTAATCGCGATGCTCATATGATGATGAGTTTAAGGCAAAGTGTTAAGGCGAGTGTCGAAGAAGACTTTAATATCGTTTTTCAGCCCTGGTTCAGCGCCCGTAGCGGTACGATAATTGGCATTGAAGCTTTGACCCGCTGGAATACTGATGCCGGTAATAACGTCAGCCCTTCGGTATTTATCAAACAGATTGAAGAATCCGGTTTGATTATTGATTTTTCACGTTGGCTGTTTGGCGAGGTGTTCAGGCAGAGTCAACAGTGGCGAGAGCAGCTTGAGAACGGCCTGAAAGTATCAATAAACCTGTCAGAAAGACAGTTCCTGAATGATGAATTGACCGATGAAATCATACGCCTCGTACGTAAATACAATCTGAATGCCTCCTGGTTTGTCCTTGAAGTGAAAGAGAAAGCCCTATTGGCTGATCCTGACAAAGCAGCTGTCGCATTAGATAGCCTGGCTCGTCAGGGCTTCAGTATTCATCTTGACGACTTTGGTACAGGGTATTCGGCACTGATGCACCTGCAGAAGATGCCGATATGTTGTATCAAAATTGATCAGTCGTGCGTCGCTGACCTGATGTCTCTCGAAAGTAAGCAACGAATTATGCGCGCTGTCCTGAGTCTGGCAGAGTCGCTTGAACTTGGGATTATTGCTGAAGGTGTTGAAGATAAAGACACCAGTGACTGGTTGCTGGATCAAGGCTGTGTACTACAGCAGGGCTTTTTGTTCTCACCACCTGTTGAGCCAGTCGAAATCTCAGGTATTCTAGATGAGCTGCCAGTGAAATAACCCTGATAACTGAACCTCCCGGATGGACCCAGATGAGCAATGCCCCCGACGCTGTATCCCCTACTCACTACATTGGCATCGGCGCATCGGCTGGGGGGCTTGAGGCACTTCAGGATTTGTTTGCCAATACACCCTCAGACACAGGGGTGGCCTTTATTGTTGTGCAACATCTGTCGCCTGACTACAAGAGCATGGTCCCGGAATTACTGAGTCGCTACTCCGATATGCCGATTCAGCAGATATCTGATTCTACCGAGATATACCCCGATCACATCTATCTGATGCCTCCGCGAAAAAACATGATGATCGCCGATGGCAAGCTTCTGTTGACGGATGCGATGCCAGAATCACCACCTCAAATGCCCATTAATTTCTTTTTTAAATCACTCGCTCAGAATTATGGCCATCGAGCGGTCGGTATCGTTTTGTCTGGTACGGGAAGCGATGGCACGCGTGGTATTAAGTCGCTGAAAGAGGAGGGCGGACTGGTTATTGTTCAGGAGCCAGATTCTGCTAAATTCGATGGCATGCCGCGCAGTGCATTGAATACAGGGCTGGCTGATCTGATCTTACCGGCTACTGACATAGGCGAAAATTTAGTTCGCTTCTTCCAACACCCCTATATCTCAGGTGCACAGCCTGTACGAAGTGAAAATGAGGAAGATAATCAGGCTTACGATGATATTTTCAAACTTCTGAAGCGACAGTCATCAATTAACTTCTCTCAGTATAAAGCTTCTACTGTTGCCAGGCGTATTGAGCGCCGCCTTGGGATTAATCAGCTTAATGGCCTGAATTCTTATCATCGTCTATTGCTCGAGTCACCCAAAGAACTGCAGATTCTCAGTAAAGAACTGCTGATTGGTGTCACCCGATTTTTCCGTGATGAAGAGGTGTTTGATTACATCTATGGGCGGGTGATCCCTGATTTGGTCGCCAGTGTTATGGAGCGCGACAAATCTCTACGTATCTGGGTTGCGGGTTGCTCTACCGGTGAAGAAGCTTACAGTCTGGCAATCCTGTTCAGAGAATATATTGAAAAAGAAGAGCTTGATTGCAAAGTCAGTATTTTCGCAACAGATGTAGATTCAAACGCCATTGCAGAAGCGAGTACGGGGTTGTACTCCGAGGACATTCAGTTTGATGTCTCTGAAGAGCGCCTCGAAAAATATTTTGAAGGTCGTCCCGGCGGCTTTCAGATTGTCCGTAGCATCAGGGAGTCGGTAATCTTCGCAACGCATAACATGCTTGAAGATCCTCCGTTCTCTAATATTGATTTAGTGACTTGCCGGAATGTATTGATCTATTTCCAGCAAGGTGCTCAGAAGCGCGTGCTGTCGTCGCTGTTCTTTGCACTTCGGTACAAGGGTTATCTATGGCTTGGCCCCTCTGAAAGTATGGGGGACCTGAAGTCGCACTTCGATCAGGTTAGTGACCGTAATAAGCTATTCCAGAAGATATCGAATCAGCGTGTACCTGTTGGTAGCACACCGCCAGGTATTACGTTCACCGGAAAGTTGGCCAGTCCGGTATCAATGCAACCTTTCAATAGTGTTACTCGCGCATCTAAAGCTGTTTCTGGCCCGCTCTCGCTGGTGCAGGACCGCCTGTTAAAAGAGTTTGTGCCTGCATGTATTGTATTAAACGATACCTTTGAAGCTGTTCATGTCTATGGTGATGTCAGCCGCTTTGTGCGCCCTATGGGAGCAGGAAAAGTCAGTAATAATATCAACGATATTATTCACGAGGACTTATCTGTCGCGGTTTCGACTGCTCTGTATCGCTGTGAAAAGTGCCGGGAAGACATCTTTTACACTGACGTTATTTTGCATGACGACGATGGCGAGGATCTTAATCTTAATCTGTCTGTGTTGATTGTACGTTCGGGTGACCGTGAATCACCCATGACTTCAACAAACTATGTGATTCAGTTTCAGATTAATGAAAATGCAGAACGGGTCATTGCTAAGCCAGGTGTTTCTTTCGATGCACAGGAAAGTTCGCGTCATCGCATCATGGATCTTGAGGCTGAACTGGTGAAAAAGCAGGAGCACCTGCAGGTGACCATCGAAGAGCTGGAAACCACGAATGAGGAGCTGCAGTCTGCGAACGAAGAATTGATGTCCGCTAATGAAGAGCTGCAGAGCACTAATGAGGAACTGCAGTCAGTCAATGAAGAATTGTATACCGTTAACAGTGAATATCAGGAGAAAATCACTCAGCTTACCGAGTTGAATGATGATCTTGATAGTGTCATCAATGCGACGAATATCGGTATTGTTTTCCTTGATGAGTCATTATCTATCCGTAAGTTTACATCGGTTGCGAAACAGTATATCCACCTGATGGAGAATGATGTCGGTCGTCCTTTTCACCATATTTCGCATGATTTGAAGTATCATGACTTGATAAGCGATGTTGTCTCTGTAAGTACTAACGGTGAAACTATCGAACGGGCGGTTTATACCCGTACTGAGAGTGCTGTTCTCGTTCGTATTCTTCCTTATCGCAATTCGGGTGGCCGCATCAGTCGCGGTATTGTTATTACATTGACGAATATATCGCGTCAGCGTTTTGTTGAGGCTGCACTCGAGCGAGCCCAGAGCCAGCTTCGTGATGTGGTGCTGGAAGGCAGTGCACAGTTACTGATTGATCATGACCGATCAGAGCTGTCAGTACTATTGCTGGAAGACGACGAAGTCGATCAGTTGCGTATTCAGCGGATGCTCACCGATATAGGTGATCGTACCTATAACATTCAGACGTTTGGTCAGATAGATGAGGCCGTAAAAGCTGCGAGCAGTTCAGAGTTCGATGTTTGCCTGCTGGATTATCGATTACCTGGAGGGACAGCGAAGGACTTCCTTGATCAGGCCAGTGAATATGTGCTGAACACACCGTGTGTATTGATGTCGGGTTATTCTGAAGACGATGTTGATCCATCTTTCGTGGAATCTGGAGTATTCGATTTTCTTAATAAGGACGAATTGACTACGCAGCTGATTGTGAGAAGCATAGACTACGCTATCGAGCGCAGAAGAGTTCAGGCTTCGATTGAAGAGTTAAGCGTTTCCAGTGATACCTGATTTTATGCTCAGGTATTTTCCAGAGGCCAGGTAAACGAAAATACATTGCTGTATCTTACATTCGTAATTTCTTGATCTACAGGGGCGGGGTAGTATGACAGCGAGCCACCCATGCTATTGACGAGCCTCTCGGCTATGGCCAGTCCCATGCCGCTGCCCTCGACCTGATCCCGGGGGCGTAAGGTTTGAAACATCTCAAAAATGCGCTGGCGATACTCCTCGGGTATCTGCGGGTTCTGATCCATTACCTCAATAACGACACGACCTTTATCTACGGCTGTCGTGACAAGCAGATGTTCTGAGCTGTCGCCTTTATGCTTTATTGCGTTACTCAGCAGGTTCTGTAGCACCTGAGACAGCTTGGTGGGCGACGGTACCCTTTGAGGGGGGATGCTTGTTATGTTCAGTGTAAGAGTACGATCAGGGCAAAGAGATTCGAATATTTCGCGAATGAGTGAATCAAAATTCACTTCTTCAGTTGGGTTGTTAGTCTCAGATCCAGACCTGGAGTAGGTGAGTATATCTTCGAGTAGGTGCTCAAGGCGGGCGACCCGTTTATTCATCATGCTTATATGACTTTTGACGGATTCAGGTGGATCCGGAAGGTCTTCCTCTATCCAGGACGCTAGCTGGCGAATGCCACGCAGAGGTGCTTTAAGGTCGTGAGAAGCGACATAAGCGAATCGTTCGAGATCACGATTGGAACGCTCAAGCTCCTGTTCCCTCAGTTTTTCTTCTGTGATGTCCCAGTTTGCACCTCGCATTCGTAGTGGCTCGCCAGCTTCGTTATAAAAAATCTCAGCAGCAGACTTGATGTAGCGAATGCTGCCATCACGGAGTGGCACACGAATTTCTGTTCTGAAGAAGCGCTCACCCTTGATCGCGGCTTGCATACGCTGTTCGATGTCTTCGATATCATCGGGGTGAACCGCGCCGCGCCAATGTTCGTACTGCAAGGCCTGTCCGTCAGTATCGAGCTGATAGAGCTCAAGCATGGTATCGTCCCAGATAATCTGATCGGTTGTCAGATCCCAGAGCCAGATACCGATGCCGGCAGTTTCCAGTACAACCTTGTTGGTTTCGCTGACGTCTTCAAGGCTGGCCTCGAGTTCTTTACCGATAGCAACCAGTTGCTCCCGGGCACGCATCAGCTCAGTCAGATCTGTGTGGGCGCCAAGCATGCGCGTTGGTTGGTTATTCTCATCCCGGATGATCAGCCCGCGACAGCGTATCCAGACAGTGTGGCCATCCTTGTGCCGGTATCTGACGACCTGGTCGTAGGGGTGGTTTGGGTCAGCTTTATGCTTTTCAAAATTGTCCAGTACGCCGGGTAGATCTTCGGGGAAGATATTTTCCTGCCACCAGGCTGAGGTATGTGGAATTTCGTCGTTTTTATAACCGAAGACTCTTTTGAACTGGGGGCTCAGCCACTCTTGCTCGGGGTCTGTGAGGTCCCAATACCAGAGACCGTCCGTGGCGCCCAGCTCGAACCAGTCGAACAGATCGGCATCTTCTCTCAGTTTATTGGAGAGCTCAGTGTAGAGGTAATGAGTTTCCTTTGACATGATGACTCCCTGTGACTTCTTCCGGTGAACTCTTTTATCAGGTGACTCTTATCTCATGTGAGTCGAACACTGACTTCTTGTAGTTTTACGCAGTGGTAAGCTATTGTGGTGCAGTACTTTGAAGGTGACAACCGGATGTCTGAGATAGATGAAATATTTCTGGTCGATGATGACGACGTTGATGTGATGGCGATACGCCGTGCGCTGCAACGCGTCAGTAATCCGCCGAAGCTCATCGTTGCGAACGATGGTGAAGAAGCACTCAACCTTCTTATCGAAGGCCGGTTGAGTAAGTCATCTGTCATTGTGCTGGACATAAATATGCCACGCATATCCGGTTTTGAGCTTTTGAAGAAGCTTCGTTGTAATGTTGAGCTGCAAGCCTATCGCGACCTCCCCGTCTGGGTTATGACGACATCTGAGGCTGATCGCGATCTGGAACGCGCCGATGAGTATGATGTAGCAGGGTATATCCGCAAGACGTTTCAGAGTGCGGATGTGAATAGGATTCTGCGTCGGATATTGGGTGATGGATCAGCGGACGCAGGTTGAGAGGTAACAAGTGTGACAGGCTCCGATCGCCATTTTTCCGCAGAAGATATATCACGAATCATTGAGATGGCCTGGGAGGACCGAACGCCCTTTGAGGCGATCGAAACTCTTTTCGGGCTGCCAGAAAAAGAGGTCATCGTTCTTATGCGCAGAGAGATGAAGCCTTCATCTTTCCGCATGTGGCGCAAACGAGTCAGTGGCCGGGCCACTAAGCATCTTGCTTTGCGGCCTGCAGGTATCGACCGTGCCTACTGCCCGACTCAATACAAGCATCGCTGATCTATACAAGCGCCGCAGAGTAGCACTTTGAACAGTCTTTCGATCTTTGGTGTCAGTTTCCCTCTGGTTCCTTTTCTAGGCCTCAGCGCGCTATTGCTGATGGCCGTTGCGAATCGTGTTTTACCCGACGGAATCCCCGGCCTGGTTGATCGCATTATCTCGAGAGTGTTTGTCGCATTGGTGATCTCGCGCATGGTATTCGTCGTCCAATACCGCGATCAGTACTTTGCCGCGGAAACACCCGCATTCGCTATTGTAGATATCCGTGACCGAGGATTCGAGCCCATCGCATTCCTGGTGGTTATCGCACTGGGTATCGGGCACATGCTGCTAAGGGAAGTAGCATGGCGTAGGCCACTAATCGTCATGGTAACGATTGCTCTGCTATGGATTGGCGCAGGATTCAGCTTGTTTAAATTCACTCATAGCACGCCAGATCTGTGGCCGGAATACAGCTTTAACGACCTGACGGGTAAGTCTTTTCCGCTCAGGTCTGATGTTGCGAATGTCACGGTTGTGAATCTGTGGGCGACCTGGTGTCCGACGTGCAGGGCTGAAATGGAAGTGTTTGAACAAGCCCAGCAAGCCTACCCACATGTACGTTTTGTTATGCTCAACCAGGGGGAGAGCAAGGCTGAGGTCGCAGCCTTTATCGAAGCGGAGGGGTATCAGTTTGATAACCTATGGCTCGATATGGAAGGACGTATGGGGCACTGGTTTGGCCAGAGCGCTTTGCCTGTGACTCTCGTATTTAACAAGGAGGGTAAGCTGCTGAATGGCCGTATGGGAGCGATGTCGGCTGCTACTCTTGAACAGCTCCTTACCCAGGGTTCTGGCCTTTCACTTCCCACCCATTTCTGACTTCTTGCCGAGTTATTAAGCCCTGGTACTCAAAGGCTTCTCTTTTTGGTGCATCTGGCCTGCATTTTGCTCTGTTAGTGCACAATAAAGTGAATACAATCGTGGATACCTGATTCAGACCATGTTGCAGGCTGTAAAAAACGTTCGACCCGGCTGGCAAGCCAAGATGAATATGCGCCTTGAAAAGCGAGGCGAGCGAACCGTGATGGCTGGTCTGACGCACCATGGCCCCCTCCGCGTGCAGCGCCCCTTCTACCCTGAGGGCGAAACCAGTCACATTTATCTTCTGCATCCACCGGGCGGCGTTGTGGGCGGAGATGGCTTATCGATTGATATTGAATGCTGTCAGAACGCTCATGGTTTGTTTACTACGCCGGGAGCTACCAAGTTCTATCTGAGTGCAGGCGCGACCGCGGATGTAACACAGGTGCTTCATATTGGTGCAGGCTGTGCACTGGAATGGTTCCCTCAGGAGAGCATTTTCTTTACCGGCGCCAAAGTGAAAGCAAAAACTCAGATCGATCTTGAGGATGATGCTCATTTCATGGGCTGGGAAATCAGCTGCTTCGGGCGGCCGGTTAATGAAGAACGCTTTCTGCATGGCAAGGTGCACTCGAAGTTTTTTGTCCGACGCAACGGACGGCCCTTGTTGAGCGATCACCTGTTGGTCTCTGATCCTAAGCATCTCAGTGCGGCTGCAGGATTGCGGGACTATCCGATGCAGGGGCTGTTTGTGGCGACTGGCGGTACTGAAGCACTACTGGAGGCCTGCCGCGATGTTCTCGCTGAGGCGCAGACGAAGCTGGAAAGCCCACTTCCTGCTGGGCTGACCCTGCTGGATGATCTGATTGTTCTGAGAGTGCTGGGCATCAGCACTGAAAAAATGCAGTCGTTAATGATTCCGGTGTGGCAACTGCTGCGCCAGAAAGTATTAAATAAAGGGGCGGAAATTCCGCGAATCTGGAATACCTGACAGGCAGACTTATGGAACTGACACCAAGAGAGAAAGACAAGTTACTTATTTTTACCGCTGCTCTGTTAGCCGAGCGTCGTATGGCTCGGGGAGTAAAACTGAATTATCCGGAAGCCGTCGCCTTTATTACCGCGGCGATTATGGAAGGCGCTCGTGATGGTCGGACTGTCTCTGAATTAATGGGGCATGGCCGGACTCTCCTTACCCGCGATGACGTGATGGAAGGTGTACCCGAAATGATTCACGAAGTGCAGGTCGAAGCGACTTTCCCCGATGGTACTAAGTTAGTCACTGTTCATAACCCTATTGTCTGATCACGGCAGTTTAACGGATTGAGGAGCACGCAATGATACCTGGTGAAGTTAAGGCTGCGGAAGGCAGTATCACACTCAATGAAGGTCGTCAGACGTTAGAAATAGAAGTGGCGAATACGGGCGATCGTCCTATTCAGGTTGGATCTCACTATCACTTTTACGAAGTGAATAATTCACTGACATTTGATCGTGAAAAGACCCGCGGCTACCGACTCAATATTCCTGCGGGAACCGCAGTCCGCATTGAACCGGGGCAAACGCGAACGGTGGAATTAGTTGAGTATACCGGTGCACGGAAAGTGTATGGATTCCAGGGCAAAGTGATGGGAGACCTGTAATGACGGACAGCAATAAAACGATTTCGCGTCAGGCCTATGCCGATATGTTCGGGCCCACAAAGGGCGATAAAGTGCGCCTTGCGGATACTGAACTCTGGATTGAAGTTGAGAACGACTATACGACGTACGGCGATGAAGTAAAATTCGGCGGTGGTAAAGTAATTCGTGACGGCATGGGGCAATCACAAAGCACCTCAGAAAAAGTCATGGATTGTGTCATGACGAATGCTCTGGTCATCGATTACACCGGAATTTATAAGGCAGACATCGGTATTAAAGGTGGGCGTATTGCCGCCATTGGTAAAGCCGGTAATCCAGATGTTCAGCCGGACGTCACCATTGAAGTTGGTCCGGGTACCGACGTGATTGCCGCAGAAGGTAAGATCGTCACGGCGGGTGGTATCGACTCTCATATTCACTTTATTTGCCCACAGCAGATCGAAGAAGCACTGGCATCCGGTGTCACGACCATGCTGGGAGGTGGCACAGGCCCGACAACAGGCACCAACGCAACAACGGTAACGCCGGGCCCCTGGAATATGGCGCGCATGCTTGAAGCTGCTGACGAATTTCCGATGAACCTTGGTTTTCTGGGTAAGGGCAATGCCAGTCAACCTGAAGGTCTGCGTGAGCAGATTGCAGCGGGAGCGATTGGTCTTAAATTGCACGAAGATTGGGGAACAACGCCAGCGTCGATTGACTGCGCACTCACGGTGGCAGAAGAAACCGACACCCAGATCGCGATTCACACCGATACTCTGAACGAGTCGGGTTTTGTTGAAGACACCATTGCTGCATTTAAAGGTCGTACCATTCACACGTACCACACTGAGGGTGCGGGTGGTGGTCACGCGCCGGACATTATTAAAGCCGCCGGGCTGTCTAATGTGTTGCCGTCGTCAACCAACCCAACGCGCCCGTATACTGTAAATACAGCAGACGAACACCTCGATATGCTGATGGTGTGTCACCACCTTGATCCAAGCATTCCAGAAGACGTTGCCTTTGCTGAGTCACGTATTCGTGTTGAAACCATTGCTGCGGAAGATATTCTTCACGACCTGGGCGCATTCTCGATGATTTCGTCAGACTCTCAGGCGATGGGGCGTGTTGGCGAAGTGGTGACCCGTACCTGGCAGACTGCGCACAAAATGAAAGTACAGCGTGGCAATCTCCCTGAAGACCCGGAAACTCATGATAACTTCCGGGTAAAACGTTATATCGCGAAATACACCATTAACCCTGCCATTGCCCACGGTATGTCGCACGAAATCGGTTCCGTCGAAGTCGGAAAACTTGCTGACCTGGTGGTCTGGAGCCCGGCATTCTTTGGTGTTAAACCCGACCTGATTCTGAAAGGCGGCTTTATTGCGATGGCCAAAATGGGTGACCCGAATGCGTCTATTCCGACGCCACAGCCTGTCCACTACCGTCCGATGTTTGGTAGTTATGGTAAAACCCGTAACGCAACCAGCATGACCTTTATTTCTCAGGCGGCGCTGGATGCCGGTGTGCCAGAGAAATTAGGCCTTAAAAACCTGATTGGTGTGGTGAAAGGCTGCCGTACTGCAACCAAAGCGAGCATGGTGCTTAACGATTGGCAGCCGGATATTTCGGTCGACCCTCAGACGTACGAAGTGCGTGCGAACGGTGAGTTGCTGACCTGTGAACCTGCGGAAGTATTGCCTATGGCGCAGAGATACTTTTTATTCTAATTAAAGGCAAAGCCGCTTTTTTAAATTGAAGAAAAACATGATTGAACTGATTAAAAAATTAACCGCTCACGAAGTGTCGCACGCAGATTTATCTGCAGCGAAAACACTGAGCCTCCCGATTGATCTGCGCATTAAGAGTCGTCAGCGAGTAACGCTGGAAGACGGCGCTGAAGCCGGCTTATTTTTAGAACGCGGTACTCTGCTGCGTGGTGGTGACATCATTACTGATGGGCAGGGAATATTGGTACGAGTAGTGGCTGCTGATGAAACGGTATCTACTGTTCGCTGTGCAGATCCTCTGTTACTGGCAAAAATCGCCTATCACCTGGGTAATCGTCACGTTCCGTTGCAGATCGAGTCTGGCTGGTTGCGCTTCCAGCATGATCATGTCCTTGAAGATATGGTGCGTCAGCTGCCGGGTGCCTCCGAAGCTGCAGAGGTGATCTGTGAGCAGGCTCCTTTTGAGCCTGAGTCGGGCGCCTATCAGCAGGGCGGTGGGCATCACCACCATGGGCACGACCATGATGACCATTCACATACACATAGCCACTCGCACTGAATGCGAGTGGTTGAAATATCGATTGGAGATTTGAAATGAAAAAATTACTGGCTGGCCTCGCGGCTTCTGCAATGTCTACTGTTGCATTCGCGCACGAAGGTGATCACTCCGGCGAATCTTTGGGTGGTCTGGTGCATCACTCTCTATTTGATGCCGACCACTTGTTGATGTTGCTTGGCGCTGTACTGGTCATCGGTAGTGGTGTGGCGATGTTTGTGCGTAGCCAGAAAGCGCGTGCGAATTCTGAGAACGCAGACAAGTAATACGCTATGTCCGCAGCCTACTTTCGCTTGCAGCAACTGATCAGCCCGTCATTGCCTATTGGCGCATTCACTTATTCACAGGGGATGGAATGGGCCGTAGAAAGTGGCTGGATTAAAGATGCAGAAAGCCTGTATGCATGGCTGGATTCTGTACTCAGCGGCACCATGGTGACGATGGAGCTACCCCTGCTTCTACGTATCGCAGACTGCATTGAAAATAAAGATGCGCAGGGTTGCCATGACTGGTCGGCCTATCTTCTTTCCTGCCGGGAAACCAGTGAATTGCGCGCAGAAGAACAGCAGCGGGGTCAGGCGTTTTCTGCTCTGCTGGATAAGCTGCCTGAAGCCGCTGCCTGGCCAGAGTTAAGTGACCCGGTCTGGCGCGGTGCTATGGATATCAGCCAGCTCACAGGCTTCGCACTCGCTTGCTACAAGTGGAATATATCCCGCGAAGATATGCTGAGAGGGTACCTATGGAGTTGGCTTGAGAATATGGTTATTGGTGCCGTTAAGCTTATTCCCCTAGGGCAGAGTGATGGGCAGCGGGTACTGTTCCGCTTTACGGATTATCTGAGTACGGCCTGTGAGGAGGCGTTCGATGTTGAAGATGATGACATCGGGGCTTCTTCACCAGCGCAAGCGATTGCCAGCAGTCTGCATGAAACACAATATTGTCGTTTGTTCCGCTCATAAAAATAGCGGGAAAAACCAGAATTAAAGAATTGATAAAACAGGAAATAAAAATGGCTGATTACAAATCTCCACTCCGTGTTGGTATTGGCGGCCCGGTGGGCTCAGGAAAAACTGCACTGTTAGAGCAGCTGTGTAAAGCCATGCGCGACGACTATCATATTGCTGTGGTAACCAACGATATTTACACCAAAGAAGACCAGCGTATCCTGACTCAGGCGGAAGCTTTGGAGCCAGAGCGTATCGTGGGGGTTGAAACAGGTGGCTGCCCGCATACTGCGATTCGTGAAGACGCATCGATGAACCTTGCGGCGGTAGAAACGCTGGCAAAGAAATTCGGTAATCTGGATGTGGTGTTCGTTGAAAGTGGCGGTGACAACCTTTCGGCAACCTTCAGCCCTGAACTGGCGGATCTCACTATCTACGTGATCGACGTAGCTTCGGGCGAGAAGATTCCACGCAAGGGCGGCCCGGGTATTACCAAGTCAGACCTGCTGGTGATTAATAAAATCGACCTGGCTGAGCTGGTGGGTGCGAACCTGAGCATTATGGACTCCGATACCAAGCGTATGCGTGGCGAGAAGCCTTATGTGTTCTCGAATCTGCGCACAGACATCGAAGGCCTGAACGACATCATCAGCTTTATCACCCGTGAAGGAATGCTGAAGAGTCATGCGGAGAAAATGGCGGGCTGATTGTCTTCAGTCTCCAAATACACGAACAAACAGATGGTTCTCTGAGCCATCTGCGGGTTCGTAAAGTGCAGCGGGGCGACCTTTGCCCCCGTCTGGTATACCTTCTCCGACTTCTTTTAATACGTCGGCGTTCAACAGTCTTCGCCGGAACGATTTCTTTTCTAATTCCGTATCCATAAGTAGCTCGAACGCTTTCTGTAACTGCGACAATGAGAACGGGCGTTTCAGAACGTGTATCGGTAATACGGTGTAAGCCGTCTTATTTTTCAGGCGCTCCCTAGCGAGTTGAAGTAGTTCAGAGTGATCGAAGGCGAGTTGTAACTGTTCGATTTCTTCTATTGGAAACCAGCGCGCTTCATTCACTGCCTCAATAAACTCAGCGGTCGGTGCGTATGGGATTAACGCCATGTAGAGTGTGGTAATACTCCAGTGTCTGGGATCGCGGTGGGCATTGCCGATCGTCGACACCTGTTCCAGTAATGGGGCATCGACGCCGGTTTTGGATACCAGCTTCCGGCGGGCTGTTGCGTTAATGTTGCTATCTTTCTTCAAGTCAACGAAACCACCCGGCAGTGCCCAGTAGTCTTTATAAGGGTATTCGTTGCGCTCCACCATAAGCACTTTTAGTTGGCCCTCATGGAGGGTGAAAATAGCTATATCTACTGAGTAAATTGGGGTATCGAACTCTTTCGGGTTATAGCTATCGAGGGACGACTGCTCAGGTGATTCGGGCATGAGAGTTACTTGACAATAGTGGCGATTAGCCAATAATACAGCGCTATCCACGATAAGATCAATTTAGATGGTGGACTCACATGCCGGATAGACCGGCAGTAAGATTATTAACGGCAAGGAGCTTGCTGTATGCCGATAGACAAGAAATTCGATTTTGCGGTCTTTATTGGCCGTTTTCAGCCCTTTCATCAGGGGCATTTACAGGTCATCCAGTCCGGATTAAAGCAGGCTGACAAACTGATCGTGCTGATTGGTTCGTCCTGGCAGGCTCGGAATCCGCGTAACCCCTGGTTGCACAGTGAGCGTGAACATATGATTCGTACCTGCTTGTCAGAAGATGAAAACCAGCGTCTGATCTGCGTTCCCTTGATGGATGTGCCGTACAACGATGAAGTCTGGGTGCGTAACGTGCAGACCACAGTTTCAGGGTTGGTAACCGCTCACTATTCGACGCCTCATAAACCTGCAAAGATCGCGCTGATCGGCCATAAGAAAGATCAGACGGGCTTTTATCTCAGTTTATTTCCGCAGTGGCAGAGCATTGGTGTGGATAACTATCGAAGCATCAGCGCAACGCCTATCCGTGAAGCATTCTTCTCTCAGGGGAAAGAGCAGGAGTTGGGCGCAATGATCAATGACGGACTGCTGCCAGCCCCTGTGGTTAGCTGGCTGGATGAGTTCAGCCGGTCCTCCCCAGGCTACGCACAGATCTGTGAGGAAATCGCCTTCGTTCACAAGTATAAAACGGCCTGGGAGGCAGCTCCTTATGCTCCGACCTTTGTAACCGTGGACGCAGTATTGGTGCAGTCTGGGCATATTCTTCTGGTTGAGCGGCGCGCGAATCCGGGCAAAGGTTTGTGGGCTCTGCCAGGCGGGTTTGTTGATCCGCATGAGCGTTTGTTGGATGCCTGCCTGCGGGAGTTACGTGAAGAGACGCGCCTTAAAGTCCCTGCGCCAGTGTTAAAAGGCTCTATCCGTAAGCAGGCGGTGTTTGATGATCCTTATCGTTCTGCCCGTGGGCGTACTATCACTCACGCTTTCTATATTGAGTTGGAACCCAATGCATCGCTACCGAAAGTGAAGGGCAGTGATGATGCTCGCCAGGCGTGCTGGGTGCCGCTGGGAGACCTGAAACCTCAGGATATGTTCGAAGATCACTATTTTGTGATTCAGGACATGCTGGGTACCGGCTGAGCACTGCTTCGGCACTGCCAGAGCGGGGTTGTGAAAAGATCCGGAAGCTTCTCCGGATTTTTTTGTTGACAATATAGTGGCTGTACGCCACTATGTGTTCATCGGCAGCGGGAACCGCTACCTGACAACGAACAACAACACTGGATAGACCGGCGTTGTTTCATAAAACGACTGGAGGAGCTCCGTCATGAAAAACCTGATTCTGAATACCGATTCTTACAAAGCCTCTCACTTTGCTCAGTACCCACAGGGTGCCGAGTTTGTATCCAGCTACATCGAGTCCCGTGGTGGCGTATACAGCGAGACTCTCTTCTTCGGCCTGCAGGCGTTTATTAAAGAATATCTGACCACGCCAATAACCGCGGCTGATATTGATGAAGCTGATGCAGTTTTCACCGCACACGGTGTTCCGTTTAACCGCGCTGGTTGGGAATACATTCTCGAGACTTATAACGGTTACTTACCGCTCGAAATTCAGGCGGTGAAAGAAGGCACTATGTTGCCGACCGGTAACGTCATGGTTCAGGTCATTAACACCGACCCTAAATGTGCCTGGTTGACCAGCTACATTGAAACTGCACTGCTCCGCGCTGTCTGGTACCCAACAACGGTTGCTACGGTATCGAAAGAATGCCGAAACATTATTGCCCGTTACATGGAAGACACTGCCGGCAGCACTGACGGTATTGAATTCAAACTGCACGACTTTGGCGCCCGCGGTGCGAGTTCTGAAGAGACAGCCGCTTTGGGTGGCGCTGCACACTTAGTTAACTTTTCGGGTACCGATACACTTTCCGGCATTATCGCAGCACGTCGTGCGTACGGAGTGGACATGGCGGGTTTTTCGATACCAGCGGCGGAACACAGCACTATCACGAGCTGGGGCAAAGACGGCGAATCCGACGCTTACGCCAACATGATCGCGCAGTTCGGCGGCGAAGGGCGCTTAGTTGCCGTCGTTAGTGATTCCTATGATATCTGGAATGCCATCGACAATATCTGGGGCGGCGAGTTGAAAGAACAGGTTGAAACCATGGGCGGTACCCTGGTAGTACGCCCTGACTCTGGCGAGCCGGTGGAGATCGTTCCTGAAGCCATTGAGCGTTTAATGGCGAAGTTCGGCTATCGCGTAAATGCAATGGGTTATCGGGTATTGCCAGACTGCGTTCGCTTGATTCAGGGCGATGGTGTTAATGCAGCATCTATCGCGGCGATTCTCGATGCGCTCAAAGTACGGAAAATCAGCGCCGAAAACATCGCTTTTGGTATGGGAGGCGAGTTGCTTCAGAAAGTAAATCGTGACACCCAGAAGTTTGCCATGAAGGCATCAGCGATCAGTATCAATGGTCAATGGCGAGATGTATATAAAGATCCGATTACTGATCCGGGCAAGCGCTCGAAACGTGGTCGCCTTGCATTGGTTCGTGACGATGAAGGTTATCAAACGGTTCGTGAATCTGAACTTGGCAATCGACAGAACGAATTGATCACAGTGTATCGCAATGGCGACATGCTCAATCAGATCACGTTTGATGAAATCCGAGCGCGTGCAGCGCAACAATAAACAGTAAAGGAGTACTGACCATGTTGAATATCCGATATTACAAAGCAGAACCAACGACGTATGTCTTTCGCTATCGAAAAGGCGCAATAAAACAAGAAGGGCGGGGGTTATCCTTCGTATATTTTGAACCCGGTACAACGCTGGTTGCCGTCCCAATGGCAACGCAGGAAACCCCGTTTATTATGAAAGAAACCACCGCAGACTATCAGGAAGTATCGGTACAGGGGCAATTGGTTTTCCGTATCAGTGATCCGGAAAAGATATCGGGGATGATGAACTATTCGTTGAATAAAAGCGCGAATGGCTATGTCAGCGAAGACCCGGAGAAGCTCAGTAATCGTGTGCTGAATATTGCTCAGGTTATTGCACGGTCTGAAATACAGACTCTGAAATTGCAGGATGCACTTGGGGCCTCACGCCAGTTGGTTGATCTGATTCGTACCGAGATGGCAGCCTCCAATACCCTTGAAACACTCGGCATTGAGCTGGTGGACTTATCGATCCAGGCGATTCGCCCAGCGCCGGAGACGGCCAGAGCGCTAGAAACTGCGGCAAGGGAAGAGCTGCTGCGTGAAGCGGATGAAGCGATCTATGCGCGACGCAAATCCGCAATCGAGCAGGAACGGACGATCAAAGAAAGCGAGTTACGTACCGAGTTAGCGGTGGAAGAAAAGCGTCGCGAGATCAGTGAAAGTAAGATTGAAGCAGAGCGCGCATTGCAGGAAAAAAGACGCCAGATTCAGCAAGAACAGATGAATGCGGATGTGGCCCTTGAAGTGAAACGAAAAGAACTGGTCGATATGGCGACTGAAAACGAGAAGAAACAGGGAGAGGCTAAAGCCTACGGTATCGAGCAGATGATGCTGGCATTGTCGAAGCTCGACCCTGCGCTTGTTGAAGCGATCTCGAATTCCGGCATGGAGCCAGACCGTATTATCGCTCAGGCATTCAAAGGACTCGCGGGTAACGCCAGCAAAATTGGTCAGCTGAATATCACGCCAGATTTACTGGAAGGTCTGATGCAACGGAGCCGGTCGTAAGGCCGGCCATTGACCGCTGGTAAAGGAGGAAGCCATGAACCGTATCAGTGAGCGTAAGATCATTCTTATCTATCGCGATACGCGATTAGATGAGTTGATCAGACGTTATAACACGCGGGAACAGGTGCGCTTTTATCTCGAAAGTCGTAGTCAATCATTTGCTGACTACGACGAAGAAGATCGCGAAATGAAATCGGTAATACGGGATATATCCAGAGAGCTTGCCTCGCTTGGGCGGGTTCAGCCGTTAGAGCGTAGCTTCTTACCGAATTTTCTTTTCGGCCCAGATGATATTCCTTTGGTTGTTGGTCAGGACGGGCTGGTGGCGAATGTACTGAAATATCTTCAGGGGCAGCCATTAGTTGCTGTAAATCCATTGCCAGAAGTGTTTGATGGAATACTTCTGCCGTTCTCACCCAGCGACGTCAGTGCTGTAGTACGAAGCCTGATTGCTTCTGATGAAATGACGATTAAAAGCGTCAGCCTGGCCCGTGCAGACTTTAACGACGGCCAGTCGATGTTGGCGGTTAACGACTTTTATATTGGCCCTAAACTGCCAGTATCGGTGCGTTATTGTATTGAACTGGACGGCCAGAAAGAAAACCAGTCATCATCAGGAGTGATTGTATCGACAGGTCTGGGAGCAACCGGTTGGATGTCGAGCCTGATCGCTGGCGCTGAAGGTATCAGTGGCAAAGAGATTGCTCCTTTTGCTGGTGATTGGGCTGCACAGGATCTGATGTTTGGTGTACGAGAGCCTTTCCGGTCGAACACAACATCAACAGACATCGTATATGGGCGTATTCAGCCGGGTAAAAAGCTCGTGCTGTCTTCATACGTCCCGGAGGGTGGGGTGGTGTTTTCCGATGGCATAGTGTCAGATGCCATAGACTTTAATGCAGGAACCCACGTAAGTATTCGACTTTCAGAACAGCAGGGTTATTTAGTTTCGCGTTGAGAAATTGAAATAGGTTGGTTCAGGCAGTGGGGAGCAATGGCCCGGAGGATGACCGTCGTCGCAGGCTCCTGGTTTTGAAAAGAGGGTTCTTTCCGTTCGCAGGCTCACTGCGATTGTCTCTCGGGCGTCCTGCCCTCGCCCCTTCGGGCGCAGCCGCGGACCAAATTGCTCCTGGCAATTTGTCGAACCTATCAGAGGTTGTTCGTATCGTCCTGATACTCACCCTGCGGGCTACGCGCAAATCTGTTCCATACAGATTTGTCTCGTCCGACTCGGGCATCGGCGTCTTCGATTACGCTAGCGGAAAATTGAAATAGGTCGCTTCGGGCAGAGGGGGGGGTAATGGCCCGGAGGATGACCGTCGTCGCAGGCTCCTGGTTTTGAAAAGAGGGTTCTCTCCAGTCGCAGCTCCTTCCGAGTCGAACCTATCAGAGGTTCTCATCCAACTCGGGCATCGGTGTCTATGAATACGGTGTGGTGAAGTTGAAGTGCGTCGCTTCGAACAAAAGGGAATAATGGCCCGGAGGATGACCGTCGTCGCAGGCTCCTCCGTTCTCTCCAGTCGCAAGCTCCTTCCGAGTCGAACCTATCAGAGGTTCTCGTCCTTCTCAGACTTGCGGTTAAATAAAAAAGGCTCCTGAATCAGCACGCGTTGCATGCGAATTCAGGAGCCTTTTTTATTTAATGGCCCGCCCGAGAGGATTCGAACCTCTGACCTCTGCCTCCGGAGGGCAGCGCTCTATCCAGCTGAGCT